>DFKO01000160.1 GCA_002373855.1 Lachnospiraceae bacterium UBA3643 | reverse complement strand
TCTTCCTTACGGAGTCTCTCTTCTTCCTCGCGGCGCAGGCGCTCCTCCTCTTCCTTACGGAGTCTCTCTTCCTCCTCACGGCGCAGGCGCTCCTCCTCTTCCTTACGGAGTCTCTCTTCTTCCTCACGGCGCAGGCGTTCTTCCTCTTCCTTGCGGAGTCTCTCAATCTCCTCCTCAAGGGCTGCCTCTGCTGCCACTTTCGCTTCTTCCTTTTCAGCCGCCAGTCGCTTTGATGCCTCTGCAGAGAGCTTTAAATCCTCCGCCCTGGCCTTGGCTTCCTCTATGCGGTTTTCTATCTCGAGTTTTTTCTGTTTATATTCCTCTTCAAAAGCAGTGAGAGTTTCAGTTATTTTTACAATATCAGCCTCTGCTTCCTCACATGCCTTTGCATCAGTCTCTGCCTCTAAAGCTGCATTCTGCGCGTCAATTCTGGCCAGTCTGGCTGCTTTTGCAATCTCTGTCTCACCGGGCACTTCCGCATTCTCATCGGGAACTGCCTGCTCTGCAGCCTCTCCGTTCACATCGTCTGCTCTCTGTCCGTTTAAGAAATCGAGTTCGACATTTTCAGGTACCTCACTCTGCTCATCCAGGAAAGATAATGATATCGAATCACAGTCCTTTCCACATTTTACACAGAATTTTGCTTTGGCATCCAAAATCTGTCCGCAATAGAGACAATACTTTGCCCTTGATGAAACCTCATTGTACATCGAGCTTCCGCATTTGCCGCAAAACCTGTCTGTCTTTCTGAGTTTGTTTCCGCAATTAGCACACACTTTCATAATATTTGTATCCCCTTACAATTTCATACATATAGTATAAATTTACTATAAAAAGCCTTTATTTTAAAGGCTTTTTAATACTAGTACACAATTTTTATACAAGTGTCCCAAAAGAAAATGAAAAAAATGGAAAAATTGACAAATACAAAACTACAGATACATGAATTTAACCTTTGTGTCCTCGTCTGATAATGTGAGCACTGCAAAGGTTTTCTCTCTGGTCCTGATACCAGCCAGAGAACCGGGATTTAAAAACTCCACCTCGGAATCTTTATGATGAAACGGTACATGGGTATGACCGAATATGACTATATCTGCCCCGTTTTCCATGGCAGCATAATACAGTCTGTCAGTGCCGTTGTAGACATCATATCTGTGACCGTGGGTGACAAGTATCTGTCTGCCCTCAAAAGGTATCATGAGGATCCTTGGGTTGTTGTTAAAATCATTATTACCTGCAACGGCATAAAAAGAAAGGCCGCAGATATTTTCATAAAAACTGTTATCAAACCTGCCGGTATCGCCGGCATGTATCACAGCATCTATCACGGAAAACTCTTTACGAGCCAGAGCGTACGCCTGCTCAAAATCATCTCTGCCGTGATCGTCACTGACAACCATAATATTCATAAAATCAAAGCTCCGATTTATTCAAGAATAGTCACATACAGACGCTGTACACCAAACTGGCATGCAGCCTGATGGGACTCAAAATACATATCTATACGGTTGCCCTTAATGGCTCCACCGCAGTCCTCCGCAACATATACTCCGTAACCGTCAATATAAACCTGTGTTCCGTAGGGGATGACCGAAGGGTCTACAGCGATGGTACGTCCCTCTGTCGGAATGGTACCTGTAGCTGTATGAGATACCGCACCCGTCACTTCCGGGCTGTAGATACCACAGCATATACGGCATGAGCAGTAGGCGGTGATCGTATAGAGAACCGGTGTACCGGCAGCAACCTTGGCTGTATTTACATGATCGGTCACTCCGTTTTCCACAATGTATCCAACGACACCGTTGTACTGAACCATGGTATATCCGCCCTGGGTCGAGCCAAGTACGGTGACGGTTGATCCCGCAGGTATGTTTCCTATCTTGTTACTGTCCTCGTCGGGCAGTGATCTCATGCTGACTGTATATGTGATAGCTTTCTCAGCTATATCGGACACTGTTTCCGCCGTATCAATAATGGCTCTTGTCTCTACAGGCTCTATATCGACAGATCCGCTGGTCGTAGCAGATGCCACCGTGGTAGCGGTTGCCGTAGCCGTAGTCACTGTCTCTCCTGTAAGAGCCATTGACGCGCTGGCTGCAACAGACTGGCGTTGGGACGTAAGTGAACTGGAAAATACTCCGGCAGAATCAAGAGTCTCTCCTGATGCAGACGACTTCATACTCAGATTGTTTATATCATCGACAACTACCGTATCAAGGACGCCTGAACCGGTTGCCTCCTCATCGTAGTCGACAAGCCTCGCGTAGACAAAGCCTTCCTGTCCTTCATAGGAAATACGCAGGAATCCGTTTTCTGCTGCCTCAAGGATAACGACGCTGGCTCCTGCCGGCAGTGCATTGTACTCGCCCGATGTAACCGACGGAGAAGTCCTGAACTTCGCTCTCGTCGTGATCTTACCTGTCTGTACCAAATTTTGCAGATCACTGCCTACACTGTAATCCTCCTCAGGATTTCTGGTCAGGTCTACAGCGCTCTGAACACCCGCTATACCTGTAATATGGGATATACCGTTTGTACCGTGATCATCATATTCACTCTCAAGTCCGGGGAACTGGGCGATATAATCGTCAAATGACTTGGATGTATCTTTATTTACACAGTAAACATAAATATAGCCCTCATACTCTCCGTATTTAACGTGATAGTATGAATTTTCGCCCTCGTCAATAAAGGCGACATACTTTCCCGCAGGTACAACCATGATCCACTTGCCGCTCATGGAAGGACTCTCCCTAAGGTTTGCACTCGTAGTCACCTTGTAAATATCATAATCAGTTGTCGCCGCCTCTGTATATGCAGGATATACTGCAAGGGACATGACAATCGTCACCACTGCAATAAGTACTGCCAGAGCCTTTGAAAAGAATCTTCTCATATTGCTTATTATATCATATATACTTAAAGTATTCTTAAATATATCTTACATATAATAATGGGTGAGGTCGATTATGTCAACTAAAAGGGAGCGAAAAAATAATACTCCCCACGCATTGCGCTTGTGCTTAGCGTGGGGAGTATTATTTTTCGCTATGTAGTCTGTCAGGATTCAGACTTCTTAATCGCCTTTACAGTCACGAAATACGAAATCTCTTCGTTGACATTAACCTTTACCCTGTCACCGACTTTTTTGTACCTGAGCGCCTTGCCGAGGGGAGACTCGATACTGATGATATTGTTCAGAGTATCTGATTTAAGAGTACTGAGGAGTGTGTATGTCTCCTCTTCTCCCTCATCCTCAAACAGTACGGTGATCTCGTCGCCTACACCGACCTGATCGTCTCCGGCATTATCTTCTATAATATTGGCTGTATCGATCAGCTTCTCAAGATAACGGATACGGCTGTTGTTCTGATTATTCTTTCGCTTGGCACAGTGATACTCAAAATTCTCCGAGAGGTCACCCTGGGCTCTGGCTTCCTTGAGTTCCTCGAGAATCTTTGGTCTCTCATTTTTGCGAAACTCTATTTCTTCCTTAAGGTCCTCTATGTCCTTACGGGTCAGATTCATTTCAGGTCCCTCTTTTATTCAAAGCATCCTGCGATATCTTCGATCGCTTTGCTCTCGTCGGCGCCTTCTGCCACGAGCTTAAATGTAGTACCCTTCTTTAAATGAAGAATGGTCATACCCATGATGCTCTTCATGTTAATATTTCTCTCACCGTCAGTGATATGAAGTGAGCTCTCATAATGACATGCAGACTGCACAAGGTAAGGGATAATATCAGCCCCGTATTCCTTAGTGATATAAATCTCTTTTGTTAACATAATTATTAACCTGCCTTTTTATATTCCTATTTTTACAAAAACGGACATGCCCTTTTATGCAAAATACATAATGTTAATGTTATCATCTAGTGACTTCAAAAACAATTTGTATTTTTTTACATATTTAAACGGAGATAATCAGTTTTTATGGGCTTTTTCGATAATTTCAGCTTTTTCAAGAGCTGCATCAATATGAGCACAGAAAAACTCCCTGCCAACCTTGTCCACAATACCCGCTTTCTCCATAACCTTCATGGGCTGCTCATTTACGTGGGAGAATATGAGCTGGACGTTATCCTTTTTACACTTCTCATATATTTTCTCAAGGACGAGTATACCGTTTGCATCCATGGCAGGCACGGAACGCATCCTGATGATTAGGACGTCTTCATCCGTATCGGACACAACTGACATGAATTTCTCGGAAGCCGCAAAAAACATGGGGCCGTTGATCTCAAATACTCTTGTACCGGAAGGAACTTTCTTTAATGTGATATTATCCACATCCGTCTCCTCATCGAGAGCCTCTGAGTCGGCATAAACCCATCCGTGGATATCAGTAACCTCTGCCATACGCTTCATAAAGAGAAGTGATGCAAGGACGAGTCCTATACCGATTGCCCATACAAGATCCAGAAATACGGTAAGTACAAGTGTCAGGACAAGGACAAGCACATCGCTCTTGGGAGATGCCTTGATATGATGGGCCACAGTCCTGTATCCACTCATGTTGTAAGCCACCTGGAACAGGATAGCCGCAATGGCAGGCATGGGTATGAGGGCCGCATAAGGGATCAGGAATATCATGATGACGAGGAGCACTACGGCATGAACCATACCGGCTATTGGAGTACGTCCTCCGTTCTTTACATTTGCTGCCGTCCTGGCGATGGCACCTGTCGCAGGGATACCACCAAAAAATGCTGATGCCATATTACCCACGCCCTGAGCAACCAGTTCCATATTTGATCTGTGCTTTGAACCTATCATACCGTCTGATACGACACATGAAAGCAATGACTCAATGGCTGCAAGCACCGCGATGGTAAATGCATCGGGAAACATGCTCTTCATATTTTCAAGTGTAAATGCAGGCATCGTAAAATGAGGAAGCGACGCGGTGATCGTATAATTAACGGAACCGTCTGCCTTAAATCCTATAGTGTTAACCGGCAGATCAAAAATCTTTACAACCGCTGCCGATACGATAACAGTAATAAGTGAAGCAGGAATGACGCTCCATCTCTTGGGCCATATACATAAGATAAGCAAAGAGCCGAGTCCCACAGCAAGTGCATATATATTAAAAGTATCCATCGAGAGAGCTACGGCTTTTAATTTCTCCACAGTCTCAACTGTAGGAAGGGACGGATCAAATGTCAGTCCCATGAAATCCTTGAGCTGACCGATGACGATAGTACATGCGATACCGAATGTAAATCCTGTCGTAATAGTCGTAGGTATATACTGGATAAGGCCTCCGAGCTTACAGAATCCGAAAACAACAAGGAGCGCACCTGCCATAACGGTCGCAACGGCAAGGCCTTCCATACCGTTTCTCGCAACAATGCCGGCTACTATAGTCGCAAAAGCCGCTGTGGGTCCTGCAATCTGAACACGGCTGCCGCCGAGAAATGAGATGACAAATCCGGCAACGATAGCAGTATAAAGTCCCTCCTGGGGTCCTACCCCGGAAGCAAGAGCGAGGGCGATCGACAGGGGCAGCGCAATAATCGCAACTATTATTCCGGATATAATATCCTTAACAAGCTGCTGGCCTGTGTAATTTTTCATTACCGAAAAAAGTTTCGGCTTCAGCTTCTCATTTGAGGGAACGACTCTTTTTTCTGTGCTCATTTATATTTCCTCTTTTCCATAAATAAAATATTCAAAACTAAAAAACGGTCATTGATCATGGTCCGTCAGCACACAACATGCAAAATTTTAATACCATGAAAAATAACCGTCAATAGTAAGAATCATTAAATTGTTCAAATATTACAGGCTCCTGTGTCTCCTGCTCTTCATCTTGTAGGAATACATACGCTCATCTGCCTCGCTGAGGGCCAGGTCAAGAGAGATATCCCTGCAGTTTTCATAATAAACACATCCTATGCTTGCCGAGAATTTATAGGGTTTATTTAACTCCGCATCCCTTTTCTCCATAGCCTCGGTAAACTCTATGGCTCTCTCCGGCACATTTTCTTTTGTATAATCGCCCACTCCAATAATAAAGAATTCATCACCGCCGCTGCGCACACAAAACTCATTGCGCCTCAGTGTTGAAAAGATGACAGAGCACACTTCCTTGATACCAAAGTCACCTTCATGATGACCGTATGTATCATTGATAATCTTTAGTCCGTCCATGTCGACAACTGCTACAAACAGGGATGCGTCCGGTCCTGTCGATGCGAGCATCTGCTTGTAAAGTGAGTACATACCTCTCCTGTTATAAGCACCGGTCATCTCGTCCCTGACTGATAAGGTCTGGAGTCTCTGTCTTGCGCGGATCATCTCAAGTGCACTGTTTACATATCTCAGCCAGTTTCTGTATACAATATTGATGCATTTTTTCTCTGTGATATCTCTCTGAAGGACCGCATATCCCAGGAGCTTGCTGTTAAAATGCACAGCAGAGAAATAAAATACGCTCGGTATATCCCTTTCCTCATGGAGCTTTGGAATCATATCAGCGGTACAAAATACCTCTGACATATCCTCTCTGCAGTACTCATCCTCCCCAACTGTCGATGCGGCTACCATGATACCCATCTTGTCAGGATATCCATGAACCTGCTCATCATCCACATCAAGCCAGTTTTCCTTAAGACACAGGTAAAAGTTTCTGAACGGGAACAGAAGATTTGTGCTGTTCTTGATATTTTCCATGCACTCTATGATTGTATTGTTTGCCGTAAAACGCTCAAGACTGTAGCTTTCAAGTACATCGCCTATATCGACGCTCTTGAAATAATCAGGGTCTGCAAAATTCTTTGAGATATTGTAAAGCATATCTCTGAAGCACAAAAGTGTATGGGCCGGATCTGTCTGACAGCCACAGCTTGTCCCGGGGTGGAATGCCCCCTTTGGCTTTATCATCTTTGGCGGAACCGGAGCATCAGGTTCAATAACACTCCTTAAGTAGTCCACTGCCTCTGCTCCCATGATATCATCGTTTGGTGCAAAAGATGATATGGGGATCTTGGCAATCGCTCCCTCATCCGCAGCATCAAATCCGACAACCATTATTTCATCAGGAACCTTTATGCCTCTCTTTGTGAGTTTCTCCACAAATGAAATAGCCATACAGTCGCTGGCACAGATGACTGCCTCCGGTTTCTCAATAAAGCCGTCGGCTATTTTATCCGCCAGTGCATCCCCTGCAAAATACCAGAAATCCCCGTATATAATATGGTCAGGGAGCGGTGTCACTCCAAGTTTTTTAAGCTCATCAAGGTATACCTCGAGTCTCCGCTCAGCCACATCATTGCCCTTTGGACCTGTCAGTATGCATACTTTTTTCTTACCGTGTGTCGTAACCACATGGCGGCACATTTCCCTCATCGTCTCATCATTATCACATGGGATAAGATGCGTATCGCCAAGCTGTATCTCAAGGCTGCACTTTGGCATATCCTTATAATCCTCAAGGCGCTCAAGTATCCTCTTTACTGTATGATCATTTTCATCACCGGTCAGTGTCTGGTGATCGAGTATCACACCGTCAAGCTCGTCAAAATTGGCCAGCTCGTAAATATTGGTCTCACCTTTAATATAAAATTCTGATGGGAATACAACATGACTGCCGGCTGCAAACACGCACAAATCGTAATTGTACTGTTCACACCTCTGCCTGATACCGTCGAATACTCTGCGTACATGTATCGTCTCCGGGAAAGAGACAAAGAGTCCGATCCTTTTCCTTCTCGCCATATAACGTAACCTCCGGTGGATAACCCCAATGCTCATTTAAAAGCATACTTAACTGCTTATTATTATACTATTATCCCGCTTACCATTTCCATAACAAAAGTGATATATTAAAATAATATATAAATTTCAAAAATTTCTTGTTGACAATCGTATTTCAAACGAGTATGATAATACTTGTCTGTGAGGACAAATGCGATAGTGGTGCAGTTGGTAGCACACGACCTTGCCAAGGTTGAGCTCGCGGGTTCGAGTCCCGTCTATCGCTCGAATAGAGACCTTGTAAATCATCCGGTTTACAAGGTTTTTTCTTTTTGTTATTTCATTAAAAAAACTGTGAGATCCTTTAAGATTCTCACAGTCTTTAACTCAATCAATTAATATTTATTTCTTTATTTAATCTCCGAACTTAACAGAGTATATCCTCATGAGGGACTCGTCAATTCTCTCTTCAGTAAGGGTGCCATTATTGACCGCATCAAGGACTGCATTGTATGCCCCTGCAAAATCTGCCGGTTCAAGGATCATATCCGCTCCTGCCTGGATCGCCATGACGGCTGCATCCCCTGCAGTATATGAACCGGTGATTGCTGCCATATTCATGGAGTCTGTAATGACTATACCGTTAAATCCAAGTTCGCCTCTTAATATATCAGTGATCATCACTGATGAAAGGGATGCCGGCAGATCATCTCCCGTCACGTTAGGTGCCTGAAGGTGAGATACGAGGACCGCATCAGCGCCCGCATCTATACCGGCCTTAAACGGCAGGAACTCGCACTGCTCCATCTCTTCCTTTGTACGCTCTGTTGAGACGGCTCCGTTTGCGGGATTGCCGGTCACATCGCCATATCCGGGGAATGAAACTATACAGGGTGATATACCCATCTCATAAAGAGCGCCTACAGACGAAGTGATCATATCAGATACAGATGCTGCATCGTCTCCAAACGATCTGTCTCCTATATATGAACCGTCTGTAATCTTCACATCACAAACAGGTGCTATATCCATATTTAATCCGTATTCATCCAGATAATTGCCGACAGTCAGATATGATGTATATGCATCATCAGATGACTCCGTTGCGGAAGCTCCCGTAACCGCTGTCACACCGGCTGCCGAACCTGCCAGAATATTAACTGCGCCTTCCTCTCTGACTGCAAGAAATACATCTGTATTGTAAAGCTGATTATAAAAATCCTGAGTATTTGCAGTCATACCCTTAAACTGATCGGCACCTGTAATATTCTTACCTGAATAAATAATTCCTCCGACTGCGTATTTTTCAAGAGCTGCCTTTGTACCGTCTCCGGCTGCCGTAGCAGTAGTCACTCCGGTGAGCGCTTCAGGGCTGACGATGAAGAGTCCCGCAACCTTCTGCTCAAGAGTCATATTGTCAATATATGCTCTGGCCTCGGGATTCTCGGGAACAGCATCAGCGACAGTCACCTCATCCTCCGATACAGTATCCTCTGATACGCTGTCTTCTGATATGGCATCAGGTGTCATGATGACTCCCGGTGTGTCATCAGAGACAGTCGCCTCATTTACGGAAGGTCCCGGAAGAGTCTGGGGTTGTCTATTTTTAAAGTAACCTATAGCAAAGGATGCACCCTTGTAAATGCCAAAACCAAGTCCGGCTATCAGCAAAAAGAGTACTATATATGCCAGTACCTGATTTCTGACTCTCCTCTTGTGACGGGCAAGTCGTCTCGCATCAAACTCGCTCTCAGGATCGTCATAATCGTCCTCATATTCTTCTTCATCTTCAAAATCTGCATCATATTTATCAGACATTTTGATACCTCTTTTATTGTTAATAATTTATGTAAACCAAAATCTTTTTAATCATAACATTTTTGAAATATTAAAACAAGATATCATGAAAATATAATAAAAAGAATTTAAAGACAAAAAATAAGAGCCTTTGCGAAATGATTAATTTCCAAAGGCTCTTACCACTTGCTTCCGGTCCTCTCACCGGTTGTCAGTCTAGAGTTCACAACGACTCTACCTCCTAAAAGTACTACCATGACCACGCCGAACACTTCGTTCACAGGCCATCCCATTATTATATTGTAATCCAGCTTTCCCAATCGTATTCTGCCGGGCTGCTGCTCATCTCGAGCACGTGATGCTGATACATGTCAGTCATCCTCTGCCAATCGGTTTCCGAACACTCACCTCTCGGTTTCATGAGCTAAGTCTGAACTCCCAAGGCTTTCGCCGGTAACAAACTACTGTGGTGGACCATACCTCTCTTTCCAAGAAGAAAATAAACGGTTAACAAATGTTTCTCCATTTATGTGATCAACACTTAGTGTTGTTTGTTTATGTACTTATAATACCACATAGAATATAAATGTCAACACTTTTTACAAAATATTTTTATAAAAATTCATTTTTGTTGTTTAGTTTATCTATTACTTTACATGTGTCATGTGTGACATTTACCATCATGGCACGTCGATACGCTTTTGTTTTTGTGATATTTGCAACAATACGGTTGTGAAAGCGGCGAAAAAACAAGGGATTCGGCACTAAGCGCGAGCGCAATGTGCCAAATCCCTTGTTTTTCGCCTATGTACAAAATGTATAATTAGATACGAATCATGTTTTTGATGCCGGATATTTTAGCTGCAGCATCGGCATATTCCTTCTCAGTCATGACTCCTGTCACGAATGCGATCTCGCCTGTGATATCTTTTACTGCCACAAATTCCACATCTCCGAATGCAGCCTTAACTGCTGCCGTATCGCCACCTGCTACTCTTACAAAGTACTGCTGACTGAGTGTATCCTTTGACTTGATCTCCTGCTTTTCCGCATCCCAGATAAGTGCCAGATGTCTGTCGGGATTTTTGGCCATCTCGATCACATCACCGCACACAGCACTTGCTGTAGGGAGCTTGCCGGCTCCGCGTCCGTAGTACATGGAATCGCCGAGCATATCGCTGTGAAGGAGGATTGCATTAAATACATCCTGGGCACAGTAAAGAGGATTGTCAGCTGAGATCATTCTCGGAGATACCATCGCATATCTGCCGTCCTTTGTCTCCCTGCCCATGGCGATGAGCTTTATCGTCTTGTTAAGAGCCTTTGCATAAGCAAAATCCTCAGGAGTAATCTTTGTGATACCCTCTGTATAGATATCGTTGTAATCAACATTCTTTCCATATACAAGTGATGAGAGGATTGCGAGCTTTCTGACTGCATCATATCCCTCAACATCTGCCTCGGGATTCTTCTCTGCGTATCCCTTGTCCTGAGCTTCCTTAAGGACATCTTCAAAACGGGCACCTTCCTTTTCCATCTTGGTCAGGATATAGTTTGTCGTACCGTTTAATATACCGTAAATACCGTCTATCTTTTCAGATGTGAGAGCATTTACGATAGGTCTGATAATGGGGATACCACCGCCTACGCTGGCCTCAAAGAGATAGTTGCAGTTGTTCTCTTTAGCGAGAGCGATGAGCTCGGGACCGTGAGCGGCTACAAGCTCTTTATTAGATGTACATACGCTCTTGCCTGCTGCCAGTGCTTTCTTTGAAAATGTAAATGCAGGCTCTACTCCGCCCATGGTCTCACAGATGATCTTAACCTCAGGGTCATTCACGATAGTATCATAATCATGGATGACGAGTTTCTCATTCTTGTCCCCGGGAAAATCCCGAAGGTCGAGGATATACTTTACGTTAATCTCATCGCCGACACGTCTGGCAATCACATCACTGTTTGTCTGTAATACCTCAACGACACCGCCGCCTACTGTACCGTATCCGAGTACTGCTGCACTTATCATAATTATTCACTCCTTAGTGTTTAATAATATCTTTGATATTCTTTAATAAACGAAAACTAATTGTATCATAGTTGATTTACCCGCGCAATATCAGTATTTACCTAATAGAACGGCTGTCATGCCGGCTTTATCTGTTTAACTTTGATACCAGTTTTAAGTATTTATCCACTTCCTTTAAATACTCTTCCGATGAAAATACGGGACTTTTGTATTTATTTTTAAGTATGTTGTCAAATGCGTTGTCCAGCAGTTCATCGCAGTCCTTCATATCTCCCGGTGTATCAAATCCGGAAGAAGAGAGACTGTGGAAAAATGACCTGTATTTGTTTCTGTACTCCTGCCTTAGGTTTTCCGTATCAGCGACTACATCTTCACTGTCCTCCTCAAGAAAACTCACAATAAACAGAGGCAGGTACGGATATTTGTCAGTCATGGACATCTTTATCTCTTCTATCCTGCGGCGCAAAGAAAAATAATCCGTCTCAAATCCGTCAATCCTTATGGAATATTCAAGGAGTGCAAACCGGACTGCATAAGTACAGACATAGCTGTACAGTCCTTTTTTATTATCAAAGTAATGAAACCAGAGTCCTTTGCTGACACCGCATGCCCTCACCATCTCATCGGTACTGGCATATCTGTAGCCTTTGCTTCCAAACACTTCAAGGGCTCCGTTTATCATCCTGTCCTGTTTTTCTTTTGGTAATTCAAAAAATCTCTCGTTCATATTCAGCCTCGTAATATTGACCGCTCAGGTCAAGAAAATGTTACCATATGCCCAAAAACTTAACAAGATTTTTTATCTCAAAATAACTGCTTTTGCTTTTATTTGGTACATATTTATATTAAAATAATGACAGTCGCAATTATGCAGAGAAAGTATACAGGAGGTTACAGTTATGGCAAAGAAATCCGGCAGACTGCTTTTACTCGGAGTGATCGCCGCAGCTACAGCAGCAGGAGTTTATCATTATCTGTCAAAGAAAGATCAGGACATCGAGGAGTATGACGATTTTGACGACCTCGACGCATTTGACGAGGACATCCCCGATCCTGAAACAGAGGAAACAAAGACAGATGAAGAAAAGAAAAACTATATAAACCTTGACACAGCAAAGTACATCGTAAACGATGCAGCTGCCAAGGCAAAAGATGCAATCGGAAAAGCATCAAAAAAGATTCAGGAGACAATAAACGAAGCTCTCGACAGCAAGGCTGAGGAAACAGATGATGCCGATGAGGACGGAGACTTTGAGATGTCCGAGACAGTCGTTGACGAGGATACTCCCGAGACGGAAAGCCCTGTTTCAGAAGGTGAAGAGACCAATGAGACGTCTGAAGATTTCTTCGATGATGATGAGGCATAAAGCTTCGAGACAATATAGTCCGTGAACAAAAATAAGGGTTCTGACACTAAGCACAAGCGCAATGTGTCAGAACCCTTATTTTTTGTTCTATACTTAATTAACTAATTTACTGTTTAGGCATGCGTTCACGCATTTCGGCAAGCATGTCTCTGGCTTTATCCTTTTGCTGGGATGATGCCTGCTTTGACTGAAGGATACCTGCTATCAGCCTTGACGCATCCTCAAATCTGTTAAAGTGAGAGCAGAGAGCAGCGATCAGGAAATCAAGCACCACTTCATTCATACCTGCAATGGGCGGAGCCTCATTCATCCTCGCAGCTATAAATCCCTCCATCGCTTTCTCCAGATACTCATTTTCCTTTTTATCAAGAGCATCATAGTTTGCTTTATCTTCCGGTGACATCTTATCAGGATCACCGAGGGACTGCTTTGCACCTCTGTAGAGCCAGCCGATCTTTATGGATATCATGGCCTTCTCACTGTCATGGGCCAGTCTCGCCTCTGCATTTTTAAGAGCCAGCATATACCTGGCCAGGGCATCGGCATATGTAAATGAATCTCCGGGCTCCGGTATGGGTTTGTAGTTTGCTGCAATCTTTTCAAGGAGTAATTCCTTGTGAGGTTTTGCAAGTACGCCGTAGTATCTGGTCAGGGCAGCATATCCGCACCTGTTACAGTGAATCACATCATACTTTACGGTATCGATATTTTTAAACACAGGCCGCAGGTCCCAGTCCTGACTGATCATCCTGGTCTTGCCGGACTTTACAGTTGGGACATACAGTTTATTCTCACATACCGGACATGTATAGCTCTTTAAAAAGATATACTCTGCTTCTGCATCGCTTATTTTTTTCTTTTCTTCATCAGACATAAACGGCTCTCCGTTTTTAGTATTTAATAAATAAACCGTCTCTTATTTAGGCAGTACAAATGAACTCTTAAGGCCTACAATCCTATTAAATACAAGAGCGCCTTCCTTTGAATCCTTATAATCCACATTAAAGAATCCCTGTCTCACAAACTGGAAGCTCTCAAAAGGCTTTGCATCTGCAAGAGCAGGCTCGAGCATACAGTTATCAAGGACAGTTAAGGAGTTTGGATTAATATTCATCTCTCCTGTCTCCTCGTTGTATACGCCCTTTTCCTCATCAATGAGATTTTCGTAAAGTCTTACCGTTGCCTTAACTGCGTGCTTTACAGGTACCCAGTGAATGGTTCCCTTTACCTTTCTTCCGTCAGGGCTGTTGCCGCCTTTTGACTCAGGGTCGTATGTGCAGTGTACTACCGTCACCTTACCTGTCTCATCTTTTTCAAAGCTTACGCATTTTACGAAATATGCACTCATTAAACGGACTTCATTGCCGGGATAGAGTCTGAAATATTTCTTCGGAGGCTCTTCCATAAAGTCATCCCTGTCGATGTACACTTCTCTGCCGAAAGGTACCTTTCTGACACCGAGTGATTCATTCTCAAGGTTATTGGGAATCTCAAGCTCCTCCTCTTTGTCCTCCGGATAATTATCTATAACCAGCTTAATGGGATCAAGTGCCGCCATCATACGGGGACGCGACAGTTTTAAATCCTCTCTGATACAGTACTCAAGCATGGGATACTCTACTGACGAATCAGCTTTGCTGACACCGCAGAGTTCCACAAATTTCCATATTGATTCAGGTGTGAAGCCTCGTCTCCTTAATGCAGCGATGGATACGAGTCTCGGATCATCCCATCCGTCAACCACGCCTGTCTCAACCAGCTTCTTTATATATCTCTTGCCTGTTACGACATTTGTGAGATAAAGCTTTGCAAACTCGGTCTGCTTGGGAGCCTGCTCAGGTCTCTCCTTGTAGCCGAGCTCTATGCATACCCAGTCATAGAGAGGTCTGTGATCCTCAAACTCAAGGGTACAGATAGAGTTTGTGATACCCTCGATCGCATCCTCAATGGGATGAGCAAAATCGTACATCGGGTATATACACCACTTATCTCCCGTGTTGTGATGGGTCATATGAGCCACACGGTAAATTACAGGGTCACGCATATTCATGTTTGGAGATGCCATATCGATTCTGGCACGGAGTACCTTGGCTCCGTCAGGCACACTGCCCGACTTCATCTCCTCAAACAGTGCGAGGTTTTCCTCCACGGTTCTCTTTGAGTACGGATCCTCTTTACCGGGCTCTGTCAGTGTACCTCTGTACTCCCTGATCTCCTCTGCGGAGAGGTCCGATACATATGCCTTGCCCTTCTTTATCAGTTTTACTGCGCCCTCGTACATCTGATCAAAATAATCCGATGCAAAGAAGAGTCTGTCCTCCCAGTCTGCGCCGAGCCATGCTATATCCTTCTTGATCGCATCAACGAACTCGGTCTTTTCCTTTGTGGGATTGGTGTCATCAAAACGCATGTTGAATTTGCCACCATACTTTTTGGCAAGACCGTAATTTAAAATAATACTCTTGGCATGTCCTATATGGAGATATCCGTTGGGCTCGGGAGGAAATCTCGTATGTACATGATCGTACACACCCTCCGCAAGGTCCTTGTCTATCATATTTTCAATAAAGTTTCTTGATACAGTTTCACCCTTCTCTTCCTGGGTTTCTGCATTTACCGATACATTCTTTTCTGTCTCTGACATGATTCATTCTCCTGATTCTTTGTGACACTCAAAAATCACAGCTTTTATATTATCACAAGGAAGAGAAATAATAAAGATTTCTTGATACATCGTGAATTTTGGAGTATAATTATCGTGTCTGTGATTTATTTATAGTTAAATTTATATAAATATTCAGAATAAAAGGGTAAAGGAGTTATTAAATGAGACTTATTACACGATCAGACTTCGACGGTCTTGCATGCGGTGCTCTCCTTCTCGAGGCTGGTATTATCGACAGTTGGAAATTTGCACATCCCAAGGATTTACAGGACGGACTTGTTGAAGTGACATCGGATGATGTACTTGCCAATGTACCTTTCGTTGAGGGATGCGGTTTATGGTTTGACCATCACTCTAGTGAATTTGAGAGGAATGCTCTTGAAGGTAAATATAAAGGTGAAAGTCGTATTACTCCTTCATGTGCCCGTATCATATATGAATACTATGGTGGAAAAGAAAGATTCCCCCAGTTTGATGACATGATGGTTGCTGTTGACAAGGTTGACTCAGGAAACCTCACCATCGATGAGATACAGAATCCCACAGGATGGATTCTCATCGGATTCCTCATGGATCCCAGAACAGGCCTTGGCAGATGGAGAAACTTTACGGTTCCCAACTACCGCCTTATGGAAATTCTCATGCACTGCTGTCGCAATATGACTACAGACCAGATCCTCGCTCTTCCCGATGTTGTAGAGCGTATCGATGTATACCATGAGCAGGCTCAGAAATTCAAGGAGATGGTTACTGCCCATACAAGAGTCGAGAAGGATGTTATCATATCGGATCTTCGCGGAGTCGATCCCATTTATTCCGGTAACAGATTCATGATCTACAGTATGTATCCCGAGCAGAACATCTCTGTATGGATCGTAAACGGTAAGGGAGGCAAGGGATGCTCATGTGCCGTAGGCTACAGCATCTTAAATAAGACAAGCAATGTCGATGTCGGATCACTGATGCTCAAGTACGGCGGTGGCGGTCACAGGAAAGTCGGCACATGCCAGTTCTCAGATGAGGATATGGGTGAGAAAGTTCCAAAGCTCCTCGATGAGATTGTTAATTACAAAGGTTAATTTGTTTAGGGCATAAAAATATCCCCTCCAATGCTAAGCGCGAGCGCAATGCATCGGAGGGGATATTTTTTTATGCCTCAGTCTCAGTATTAATACCGAGTACGTTGTCTATGTATTCGTAAATCTCGTCGCGTCCCTGCTTGGTCTCTGCCGAGAATGGTATTATCACCGTATCTTTGTCAGCCTTAAGGCCTTCACGGACGATCTTAACCTGCTTTTGTATCTGGCTGCGCTTTATCTTGTCGAGCTTGGTTGCCACGATCACGGGGCTGTAACCATTGGCCTTTATCCATTCGTACATCTGGATATCATTTGCCGAAGGCTCATGTCTGATATCAATTAGCAGAAAGATACATTTGAGATTGGACGATCTGCGCAGGTATCTCTCAACCATCTTGCCCCACTTGGCTACCATCTCACGACTGGCTTTTGCATATCCGTATCCCGGCAGGTCCACGAAATACAGTTCGTCGTTGATATTATAATAATTGATTGTCTGGGTCTTGCCGGGCTCCGAACTCGTACGGGCCAGTGACTTTCTCTGCATCAGTCCGTTTATGAGCGACGATTTGCCCACATTACTCTTGCCGGCAAAGGCAAACTCTGGCTTGTCAGTCTCATAGAACGGGCTCGTCACACCGCATACGGTCTCAAGGGCCACATTCTTTATCTTCATATTATTTCGCCTTTTTCCTGGGTGCTGATGCCTTCTGGGTTCCCGGTCTGTGGATGGCTGTAGGCTCCTTGCCTTCCGTCACGCAGCTCTTTGTGACGATGACGCTCTCTATCGTATCATCGGAAGGGATTCTGTACATGATATCCATCATGATATCCTCAAGGATCGATCTGAGTCCTCTGGCTCCCGTCTTTCTCTCAAGGGCTTTAGCTGCTATCTCCTCGATGGCATCATCCTCAAAAGTAAGCTTTACCTCATCGAGTTCAAAGAGTGCCTGATACTGCTTAACCAGTGCATTCTTGGGCTCTTTGAGGATCCTAATAAGTGCTTCCTTATCGAGTCCTTCAAGTGATACATTGATAGGTACTCGTCCGATAAACTCAGGTATCAGTCCAAATTTGATGAGATCCTGAGGAGTCACATCCTTAAGGAGTTCTGATAGTTCTCTCTCCGACTTTGTTCCGATCTCTGCATTAAATCCGATAGACTTTTTATTAAGTCTCGACTCTACGATCTTTTCAAGTCCGTCAAAGGCTCCGCCGCAGATAAAGAGTATGTTTGTTGTATCTATCTGGATGAGTTCCTGATGAGGATGCTTTCTGCCTCCCTGAGGGGGAACCGATGCCACTGTACCCTCGATTATCTTAAGGAGTGCCTGCTGCACGCCCTCTCCCGATACATCACGGGTGATTGATACGTTCTCACTCTTTTTTGTGATCTTGTCGATCTCATCGATATAGACTATACCATACTCTGCCTTTTCCACATCATAGTCTGCTGCCTGTATGAGCTTTAAGAGTATGTTCTCTACATCCTCACCTACATATCCGGCCTCTGTCAGTGTGGTTGCGTCTGCTATGGCAAACGGCACGTTGATGATCTTTGCAAGGGACTGGGCGAGATATGTCTTGCCCGATCCTGTAGGGCCTATCATGATGATGTTGCTCTTCTGGAGCTCCACATCAAGCTTTTTGCCCTGAGTCACACGTTTATAGTGATTGTATACGGCTACAGACAGTACCTTCTTGGCCTGCTCCTGACCTATTACATATCCATCGAGGAATTCTTTGATCTGTCTGGGCTTTAAGAGATTGATATCCTTGTCTGCGTACGACTTTTTGCCGTAGTTCTCCTCCTGCTCAAACTCCTCCTCGATAATGCTCTCGCATACATCGACGCATTCATCACATATAAATACTCCGGCCGGTCCGGCTATCAGCTTTCTGACCTGATTCTGTGTTTTGTTACAAAACGAGCATCTGACTTTTGAGTCGGTACTCTTTCCTGCCATGTTTATACCTCTCTGGTTATCCTGAATAATTCTTACTTATCTTCTGAAGTGGGACGCTTTGAGATAACATCATCAATGAGTCCGTAAGCCTTTGCTTCCTCTGCTGTCTTCCAGTTGTCTCTGTCCGTATCCTCAACAAGCTCCTCGTATGTCTTGCCACAGTTCTCGGCAAGGATCCTGTTTAATTTTTCCTTTGTCTGTAAGATATGCTTTGCAGCTATCTCAATCTCTGTAGCCTGACCCTGTGCTCCTCCGAGGGGCTGGTGGATCATGATCTCGGCGTTGGGGAGTGCATATCTCTTGCCCTTGGCTCCGCCTGATAAGAGGAATGCTCCCATGGATGCAGCCATACCGATACAGATGGTTGATACATCACACTTGATAAAGTTCATTGTATCGTAGATAGCCATACCTGCTGTCACCGAACCGCCGGGGCTGTTGATGTAGAGCTGGATATCTTTCTCGGGATCCTCAGCCTCGAGGAACAGCATCTGAGCTACAACAAGGTCTGCTGTTGCATCATTTACCTCTCCGTCGAGAAATACGATTCTCTCCTTTAATAATCTTGAAAAAATATCATACGATCTCTCGCCTCTGCTTGTCTGCTCCACTACTACGGGGACAAGGTTATTGTTTCTTATACTCTCTGTCATTTAATCAACCTCCTGTAAATAATTTCCGTACTCATTTATACAGATAAAGGTGAAGAATGTTTCTCACTCTTCACCTCTATTATGTTCATACTGTTTTTGCTTCCGATTCAAACAGGTATATGATATCGGGATTATTATTTCTCAACTGCGTTATCTGTGATAAGTTCAATTGCTTTCTTGATCCTGATATCGAGTTTGAGATTGTCCGAATCCTCCTCGCGAAGGAAATTCTTAACCTGCTCAGCTTCCATATTGTAGTTTTTAGCCATGTCAGAAATCTCGTTTTCAAACTCTTCATCTGTAGCCTGGATATTCTCTGCATCAGCAACAGCCTCAAGTACGAGTCTTGACTTGATTCTCTCCTCTGCTCTGGGTGTTGTCTGCTCCTTGAATGACTCCTTTGTCATACCTGTAAATGTAAAGTACTGCTCGAGTGAGAGTCCCTGCATCTGGAGGTTCTGGGCAAACTCTCTCATCATCTGCTCTGCCTCTGTATCAATCATAGCCTGAGGAATATCCATCTTGGCATCAGCGATCACTGCGTTAATGGCAGCATCCTCTTTTGCAGTCTTTGCATCCTTTTCCTTCTTCTCAGCGATGTTTTTCTTAAGGTCTTCCTTGTACTCATCTACTGTATCAAATCCCTGATCGTCAGCAAATTCATCATTAAGCTCGGGAACCTGCTTCTCCTTGATCTCGTGGATCTTGCACTTAAAGAGTGCAGCCTTGCCTGCGAGCTCTTTTGCGTGATAATCCTCAGGGAATGTAACGTTTACATCGATATCTTCCTCTTTGTTTTTGCCGATGAGCTGATCCTCAAATCCGGGGATGAATGCACCGGAACCGATTGTCAGGTTGTAGTTTTCAGACTTGCCACCGTCAAAAGGTACACCGTCTACAGATCCGTCAAAATCAAGTACTACAAGGTCTCCGTCCTTAACAGGTCTGTCTACTGCTATCTGGCGTGAGTTCTCCTCAAGTGCTTCCTTGATTGCTTTGTCCATATCCTCGTCTGTAACTGCTGTCTCGATCTTGTCGATCTGGACACCCTTGTACTTGCCAAGCTCTACGCCGGGCTTAAGTGCTACAGTTGCAGTAAAGATGAAAGGCTTGCCTGCCTCAATCTGTGTTACCTCTATCTCAGGTGTAGATACGATATTCTCGCCGCACTCGTCATAAGCCTTTGAGTACTCCTCAGGGATGATGATATTTGCTGCATCCTGGAAGAATACCTCGTTGCCGTACATCTTTTCCATCATTGCACGGGGTACTTTACCCTTACGGAATCCGGGTACACTAAGCTTATTCTTATTTTTCTGATATGCCTTTTCTACGGCCTTGTCAAAATCATCATATGCGACCTCAATCGTAAGCTTTGCCATATTGTGCTCAAGCTTCTCTACATTAACGCTCATTATAAAAAACCTCCAAAATATATATTACGCGAAAACCGCGCAAATCAACTCATACAGTATACCACAAAGCCTTTAAATCATACAAGACCATATTTCTTACGTCAGTTTGTCAGCACTTTTGAGGTGATACCGTTTAATCTGCCTATTTTGCCTGACAGTCCGTTTATGACAGGCATGGGAGCCTCCATAGCCACGCTTATTAAGTTAACTCCGTCCTTGCAGTGTGGGAGCCCCATACGTCCTATGATATATTCCCCGTATTCACTGAGGAGTTCATTCAGCTTTCCCGTCTCCGTTCTGTCCTTTACCATGATCCCAAGGAGCGCGATCCTTATCTCTTCATTATTCATTATCTTTATCCTCCGTATCAGAATGGGTGGCTATGATTACCGGTCTTTTGTTTCTGTATTTTTCTATGATCTTCTTTACCTTATCGATATTGTCATGATCAAGTCCCGCAAACGGTTCATCGAGAAGTAGTATATCGCTTTCATGGAAAAGGGCTCTTAGCAGGGATGCCCGTCTCTTCATACCTCCGCTAAGTTCAGATACCTTTTTATCTGCACCGTCAGGGATCAGATACTGGGTGGCGCTTTTTATTTCATCCGAATCGTCCTCATCCGACACAAGCAGTATATTGTCATATATATTCATATAAGGAAGGAGCCTGTCATCCTGAAACAGGATACTCGCCTTGTAATCAGAAGGTCTTAAATATCCCTGCACGGGTTTTAAAATCCCTGCGATAATATGGAGTCTGGTCGTCTTGCCCTCTCCTGAAGGTGTCGTAAAAAAATATGTCTCTCCCGATCTGTAATCTGCATTCCAGTCCCTGATGACAGTTTTATTTTTGTCATACCCAAAACCGATACCGCAAACCGATAATACAAAATCCTCTTTATGATCCGCGGCATACTGTTTTAATCCTCTGACTTTTCGGGGCCTGATACATTCAAGCAGTTTTATTGTCAGAAATTCAAATGTCACTCCGAGGACTATCACTACCGCAGTATATGCAAATACACCTGCAGTATCAAGTACGATCTTGCTGTCATATATACCCTCTCCTATCGAGCTTGCCGGCAGTCCTATGATCTCTGCAGCCACACATGCCTTAAAGCACATTCCGACAGCAGACTTTAAACTGCTCTTTACAAAGGGCATAACCTCCGGCATATAAATATACTCTGCCTTTTTAATTCCCCTGATACCGTACACCCCCGCCATCTCAAGAAGTTTTGGATCAGTCTCGTCGAGGCCGGTGAGCACACTCTCATAGCAGGCCGGAAACACTACCATAAAGGCGACAAAAAAAGACAGCATATCCGCTCCCCACCAGATAAGGAGCATTACGGTCACTGCAGCTACCGGAACGGATTTTATAAACCCAAGCATCGGTTTTAAAAAATACTTTACCGGCTTGTATTTATAGGCGATCACGGCAAATATTACGGCAGTAAAAACCGATATCAGGAGTCCCGACAAAATCCTGGCAAGTGAAAAAAATACAGATCTGTAAAAGGACTCATCCCCCATCAGTTCATATAATCTTTTCACTGTATCTACAGGGCCGGCTATGATTATGACATTGTCCGCTATTAAAGATACGGCCTGCCACAGCAGGAGCCACAGCAGGACCGGTATCATCTTTTTTAAAACTTTTGGCATTATTACTCTTTGTAATTATTATTCCGTATAGTAGAAATCATCTCCGGGCAGTTCACCGCCTACAGATGTAGGATCAAGCCCGTATAAAGCATTCAGGTATCCCGAGAGAGCTGTCTTCATATCAGTACTGTCAATATATACAATATTGCATGCAGGCAGGGCCTTTGCAGCAACAGGTGCTTTCTCAACTATACCGAGAGATGCGATTATCTCAGCAGTACCCTCAGTATCACTGACTGCCTTTTCAGCCGATGCTTTCTGGGCTTCCATAAATGCTTTAAGGGCTTCAGGATGATTTTCAATATAATCTTTTGTTGCAACTGTTACACCTGTGACAAGACTGCTGCCGTCAGATGAGCACGACTCCCATTCCTTTGTCATATCCATTATCACAGAGAGTGATTCATTCTGAATACATGCAGCTGTTACAAAAGGCTGGGGGAGAAGTCCTATGGCATCGGGATTTTCAGCCAGAACTGCTGCCACCTCAGTAGCCTCTGATTTATATTCAAGTGTTACATCGTCTGTAGTGAGACCGTTGCCTGCAAGGACATACCGGAGGACGAGATCAGGACTCGTGCCCTTTCCCGTCAGATAAATGGTCCTGCCCTCAAGATCGCTTACGGCAGAAACCGATGTATCACCGCTCACAAGATAGAGCACGCCTAAAGTATTGATATCAATCACACTGATACCGCCCTCAGTCTTCTGATATAAAACAGCTGCTACATTGGCAGGTACCAGCGCAATATCAAGCTCACCCTGAACCATCTGACCAAGGATAACATCAGCCTGGGTCTCCATGGTAAATGAATAACTGCTGTCAGTTTTTGCCTGCTCCTCGCTTATCATATTGGCGAGTCCCATTGTGGTAGGTCCTTTAAGAGAGCCTACTCTTGTCACAAAACCGTTTTCCTCTTCTGCTTTTGCTCCACAGCCAATACATACTGCTGCCAGCATGACACATGCTATCATCAGTGCCATAATTTTTTTTGTCATTTTCTTCATTTTAAAATGCTCCTTTATATAAAATAAAAAGACATTTCTGACTTTTGTGCGCATGAACACAAAAGCAACAGGAATGTCGCTTTTTTCCATCGCTTAGTTGTCAGCCTCGGCTTTCAATTCAGGTTTGGTATCTTTATGAATTATTATCCTAAATATTTACTGGGGATTCTCTTTTAAATAGTTATCAAAGAAGGCTGCTGCCTTGCCCTGATTATATCCCTTTTCAAGATTGACATCGCAGAGTGCTCCGAAGTCAACGGCAAGCTCTCCCGCTATGAGATCTCCCTTGATCACTGCCGTACTTCCGACAGCCACCTTTTCTTTTACATCAAGGTCTCCCTCAACGGCTCCGTCGATATCTGCATTTACTGCTTTGATATTGCCTATCACCGTCACGTCTTTACCGACACTGATATAATCGAGACTCTCTATATCGCTCTCGATCACACCCTTTGAGAGTTCTACCCTGCCGACTTTAATATTATCGCCTCTGATACTGCCGTTTAAATCAAGATTGCCTGT
>DFKO01000213.1 GCA_002373855.1 Lachnospiraceae bacterium UBA3643 | reverse complement strand
ATATCATCACGATCATTGCGGCACTCACGGCCGGTAGTGCATTCCTCATGTGGATAGGTGAGCAGATCACCGAAAAGGGTGTTGGAAACGGTATATCGATAGTGCTTATCATAAACATTATCTCCCGTATGCCTTCAGACTTCCACACACTGTTTAACAGCTTTGTTGCTTCTGCAGACAACGTAGGTAAGGCTGTAGTTGCGGCAGCTATCATTGTAATCATTGTGACAGGTACAATAGTACTTGTTGTAAAGCTCAATGGCGGTATCAGAAAGATCCCCGTTCAGTATGCCAAGAAAGTACAGGGCAACAGAATGATGGGCGGAAACAACTCCCATATCCCCTTAAGGGTCAATACGGCAGGCGTTATCCCTATCATCTTTGCTTCATCACTGATGCAGTTCCCTGTAGTTATCTGCTCACTCTTTAAGATTGATCAGGGCACAGGCGTAGGATCCAAGATACTTAAGGGACTCCAGTCAAGCAACTGGTTCAATCCCGAGGAAATGGAGTATACCATCGGATGCCTCGTATATGTGGTACTCGTAGTATTCTTCGCATATTTCTATACATCAATTACATTTAACCCGATGCTTATTTCGGACAACATGAAGAAGAGCGGCGGATTTATCCCCGGTATCAGACCCGGTAAGCCTACCACAGAGTACCTTACCACAGTTCTCGATTACATCATCTTCATGGGTGCTGTCGGACTCATCATTGTAGCCCTGATCCCTATCGTAGGTAGCGGAGTATTCGGAGCAAATGTATCATTCGGCGGTACGAGCCTTATCATCATTGTCAGCGTAGTACTTGAGACAATGAAACAGATCGAGACTATGATGCTTGAGAGAAACTACAAAGGTTTCCTCAATTCATAAAAGCAGACTTAAATTAATTACATGCACTACGCCCGTAAAAAGGCGTAGTGTCATTTAAGTTAACAGGATATGTTGACTGACTAACATACGGAAACGGAGATTATCTTATGAAAATAATTATGCTCGGAGCACCCGGTGCAGGTAAAGGAACTCAGGCAAAGATGATAGCAGAGAAGTATTCTCTCCCTCACATCTCTACCGGAGATATATTCAGAGCCAATATCAAAAATGGTACTGAGCTCGGCATGGAAGCAAAGTCTTACATGGACAAGGGACAGCTTGTTCCCGATGAACTCACAGTCAAGATTCTCCTTGACCGTGTAGCAAAAGATGACTGCAAGAACGGATACGTACTTGACGGATTCCCCAGAACAATCCCTCAGGCAAAGGTTTTGGAGGATGCCCTTAACAAGACAGGCGAGAAGATTGATTATGCAATCAATGTAGACGTACCCGATGAAAATATAATCAAGCGTATGTCAGGCAGACGCGCATGTGTAAACTGCGGTGCCACATATCACATCGTAAATGTACCTCCGAAGAAAGAGGGCATCTGCGACAAGTGCGGCAGCGAACTTATACTCCGCGACGATGACAAAGAGGAGACAGTAAAGAACCGTCTCACAGTTTATCATGATCAGACCCAGCCCCTCATTGATTTCTACAGTGAGAGAAAAGTTTTAAAGAACGTTGACGGTACTCTTGACATGATGGATGTATTTAAGGCTATTACAAATATTCTTGGATAATTAGAGATTTGAGGCGTCAAAATGGCAATACTTATTAAATCTGAGAGGGAAATCGATCTCATTAGAAAATCATGCAAGCTCCTTGCGGGAGTACATGAAGAATTAAAGACAATGATAGAGCCCGGTGTATCGACAAAGGAGATCAACGATTACGGCGACAAACTTATCAGAGATCTCGGATGTACACCAAACTTCCTTAACTATAACGGATATCCCGCATCCATATGCGTATCCGTAAACGAGGAGGTCGTACACGGCATACCAAATGCCCATCATATACTTCAGGAAGGCGACATAGTCAGTCTCGACTGCGGACTGATCTACAAGGGCTATCATTCGGATGCAGCCAGGACATACGGTGTAGGCAAGATCACCCCCGAGCTTGAAAAACTCATAGAAGAGACAAAGAACAGCTTCTTTGAGGGTATCAAAAAGGCAAAAGCCGGCAACCACTTATTTGAGATATCAAATGCCATTGATGATTACATCTCACAGTTTGGTTACGGAATAGTCAGAGACCTTGTGGGACACGGCGTAGGTACAAAGCTTCATGAGGATCCCCAGATACCAAACTTCAGACAGCCGAGAAAAGGTCCCAAGCTTCAGCCCGGCATGACGCTGGCAATAGAGCCCATGATAAACCTTGGCAGAGCTGATGTAGAATGGCTCGACGATGACTGGACAGTAGTTGCGGAGGACGGACTTCCGTCAGCCCATTATGAGAATACGATACTCATCACAGACGGTGAGCCCGAGATACTCACATTACTTTAATTAACAGGATTTTGGAGGAATAAGATGTCAAAAGCAGATGTTATTGAAATAGAAGGAACAGTAACTGAGAAGTTGCCCAATACAATGTTTCGTGTACAGCTTGAAAACGGACATGAAGTACTAGCACATATTTCCGGAAAACTCAGACAGAATTTCATAAAGATACTTCCCGGAGACAAGGTTACACTCGAGCTTTCTCCCTACGATCTCTCAAAGGGCAGAATAGTCTGGAGAGACAAGTAATATCATCGTTATTTCTTATTCTTTATCTTTTGAAATGACAGGGAATGATTTTTTATATATTTAACAAAAAAATCCCCTTGCATTTATATATGTTGCGTTGTACAATATAAAACGGACTTTTTTGAAAGGAGGCTTTTCATATGAAGGTTAGATCATCAGTTAAACCTATTTGCGAAAAGTGCAAAGTCATCAAGAGAAAAGGGAGAATCATGATTATCTGTGAGAATCCCAAGCATAAGCAGAGACAGGGTTGATTGGACTGTCTTTTCTTGTGAATCATTTTTAAAGCGGCTGAGGTGTGTCCTTCCGTCAAAGGATATACCGTTTAATCGATAAATGTGAGGTAGATAGGTGCTACCGTGCATTTGCGGTTGATACCGGTAAAGGTGTATTCCCACCGGCACCGGGCAAGGTTCATTCTTATTATAAGTAATGAACCGGGTTGCAGTTTAACCCCAATCAATTAGTAACTGTTAATGGTCAATCTGCTTATTTAATAAAGTAAGTTAATCAAGATTGGCACACCAAAAAACGGAGGAAATGAAAAAATGGCTCGTATTTCAGGTGTTGATTTACCCAGAGACAAACGTGTCGAAGTAGGACTTACATACGTATACGGAATCGGTATCGTAAGTTCAAAGAAGATTCTCGCAGAGGCAAAGGTTAATCCTGATACCAGATGCAGAGATCTTACCGATGATGAAGTTAAGGAGATTCAGTCTATCATCGATCGTGATATGGTAGTTGAAGGTGATCTTAAGAGAGAGATCGCACTTAACATTAAGAGACTTCAGGAAATCGG
>DFKO01000101.1 GCA_002373855.1 Lachnospiraceae bacterium UBA3643 | reverse complement strand
GCCTTAAATATCTCATCATGAGTGGAAGTAAGCGATGCCGGTGAAACCATTTCTATAAATCTGGTGGCGGGAGTATACTGCTCTCCCTCTTCATCTATAACATCCTTCTCAATTCCGCTTTCTCTGACCGTCTGACGCACAAAATCCTTATCGTAGTACGGAAGTCCCAGTCTCTTGCTGAGTTTTTCAGCCAGTACATGCCCGTGTGTTCCATATTCGCGGCTGATAGTTATAACTTTGTAATTCATATCTTTTTCCTCACTCGTTTTGGATGAATATTTTTTCATACGTATATAATATATCAGATACTCACGATAAGAAACATTTTCTCCAAATTTAGTCATCACAATTATGTCTCTATTTTGAGAGTCAAAGAGATGTTTGGACAGAGGCGGAGGGCATCCATTTGAATGCGTTGATCCGACTCGCATTCATATGGACGCCCTCCGGCTCTGTCCTATCTCGTTCCATTTAATTTATTAAGAAGAAACGTATGAAGCTGACCCGATATATAAAAGATTCCCAGAATCGTATTAATCTGAGGCATCATAAAAAATGCCAGAAAAGACAGAATCACGACCACCGCTTTGGCTCTCGTGATATAAACCTGAATCAGCAGGCTTATGGCGATAACTCCGAAGAACATGAGATAAAGGGTTCCTACTATACCTGCCACCTGGGCAAGGCTCTGGACAATTTCATTTTCAAAGGGTTTCACAAAAGAATAATTATAAAGTCCAAAGGCAAATATCCCAAGATATGCCGTCCAAAAGGGCGGTGTATACTCAGCTATGGGCTTCGGTTTCGGAACAGCTATATGCAGCCTTCTCAAAATAAGAAGACTTATCTCATATACGATAAAGCCCTGCATGGCTCCGGTGAGCGCTGTGGATATAAGGAGCATCCTGGCCACAAAAGCATCACTCATCATGGACTTCATAAGTGCCATCTGCTGCTCCGTCTGAGGATTGCTTCCCATCATCCTGGTCATCATTTCCATGGACTCATTCATGGCCAGCTGCATCTCAGCCACATACATACTGAGAGTCTGTCCGGATAAGGCAGCCAGGATCACAGCATTAAAAAGCTCTGCAATGGTACACAACAGCATCACCAGGAAAAGAGTTTTGGTCATGTCCTTTTTATGGTAGATGCAGGTTCCCAGAACCATGCCCACAAAGGACTGGCAGGCAGCATTTACCGCCATTGTAGGAGTACTCACAATTATGCTGATAAACAGAGACGCAGCCCAGGCCGCAAGACCTGCTCTCCAACCGTACCTCGCACCGTAAGCCACCATGGGAATAGGCAAAAGGAACATCAGTATCCCATTAAACATTCCTCCCGTTTGCCGGTTTATGAGCAGCAATACTCCGAAAAGTGCCACGATCATGGCACCATAAGTTATTTTCAATGTTTTCTGATTCATTTTTACTTCTCACTTCAGTTTTCTTGCATATATAGACATCTGATTGTAAAAGCCCGCCCTGACCCTGATATATGACTCTGTGTCTTTACACATCCTTAGGCACTACCCTCTTTCCAGATGTCATATAATTCTAAGCCTTTTTTGCTTCTCCTACAAGCACTTGGATTTCTCTTTTCTTAAACCTGAGAATAATGCTCATGCTCCGTCAGAACAGCTGCCCCGAAATCCCTATAGCCTCTCAATATTATGTATTTTTTATGTTTTCTCTCAAAATCACAAATGTTTACGGATTTTCTGCCGACAAAATGTATATAGCTTTGACGGCTTGACAAAAAGAGCCTTAATATTACAGTAAAACCTTTACAACAGCACACACTTAACACCATCAGGATATAAATATGATAGATAAATTCAAAAAATCCCTGTCACTTCAGATTTCTTTGATCTCAATACTGTCTTATCTTGCACTTGCCTTAATCACCGTCTTCATAGTGCATATGCGCTTCGAAGATCGAATGATAAAAGATTATACACGTATGGCTGAAGGCGTTACAAACCTTATGGCTGCCGCCTATGATACAGAGAGAACCGAGGAATATATAGAAAGAAACTACAGCATGCCGGAGTATAATGACATCCTTAAGTACTATTATTCTCTTAAGGAAAATTATCCGGATATTTACTATATGTATATTTATAAATTTGACCCGGTTGATCCCCATGCCACAGTCATCATAGACCTTGATGAAGAGTACACTGATGATCCACCGGAAGAAAGCATAGAATGGATAGGTGACACCTATGATGTGGACCCGCCCTTTGATTCCGATATCTATCTTATGACTACAGGAAAACAAGCTGCAGTCCACAATGTGAAAACGGAAGATGGTGAATATCTCCTGTCCTACGTCAGGCCCATCCTTGATAAGGACGGAAATTATGCCTGCAGCGCCTGCGTCGACTTTTCCATGAACCATATCCATCAGCAGGACAGGGAATTCATATATCAGCTCATAAGCATACTTGCCGTATTCCTGCTCCTGATTCTGGGCGGGAATATATATTACATAAGAAATAAAGTAACCCACCCCCTTGACCGAATCAGCTCCTGCATCGACAGCTTTGTTTATGAAACCGAAGCAAGCCGCTTCCAGAATGTCCAGCGTCTTGAGGCCCTTGACTTCCGCCAGGAGGATGAGATAGGCGTCCTTTATAACAGCTTTGTCAGCAACCTGAAGGAAAGCCTGTACTACATGTCCAATTTTAACAAGGCAAAGGATGAGATAGTAGAAAAGGAAAACGAAATAGAAAAGATAAGCCAGAAGACTTATACCGATGGTCTCACTCCGGCGAAAAACAAAGCAGCCTACCTCGATGATGAGATCGTGTATGACATTAAGATAAAGAACGGTCTTAAAGATATCGCTACCGTAATGGTTGATATAAACAATCTTAAATATGTCAATGATACCTTCGGACACGATGTGGGAGACAAATATATACTGGGCTGCTATGACATCATTCAGGACACCTACAAGAATTCACCTATTTACCGTATGGGCGGAGATGAATTCCTTTTAGTGCTGACAGAAAAGGATTACGAGGATCGTGATCAGCTGTTCGAAGACATAACCACCAAGTATCAGCAGTGTTATGATAATGAAGAAAAAGAACCTTACGAACGTTACTCTGCATCGGTTGGAATGGCCGTTTACAATGACGGCGATGAGTTCCGGGACATTATCAAACGTGCGGACAAGCATATGTATGAGCGTAAGATGATATTTAAAAATGAACATGGAAGCTACAGGTAAACTATGACAACAATTGGAAAAACAAGACTATACTTAAACATCGGATCCATCCTCACTATCCTTGTAGTGTCTGCGTTTCTGGTCATACTCA
>DFKO01000169.1 GCA_002373855.1 Lachnospiraceae bacterium UBA3643 | reverse complement strand
CTGACCAACAGGGAATTTGTCCTCCTCCAGACACTTATGGAAAATAAAAACATCGTACTGAATCGTGAGAAGCTCTTAAATGACGTATGCGGTTACGATTATGTAGGCGAGACTAATGTCATCGATGTGTATGTGAGATATCTGCGTACAAAGATTGATGACAAGTACAAGATAAAACTGATCCAGACCGTCCGGGGAGCCGGATATGTGATCAAAGATAATTAATGTTATGGGAAAAGACAGAGAATTAAGCATAAATCAGAAAAAGGTCTCATCGATAGCGGGCAGTATCCATGCCGGATACTGGTTCAACAAACTCTGGGCCTTTTTTTGTATAGATATAGTGATAGCCGTTGCATCACTGGGCCTTTATTTTTACAACTGTGAATATTCCGTAGGCTCTGTAGAGACGGGTACGGGTTATATACATCTTGATTATGACAGTTATGACAGAAGCCTTTTTGGCACAGAAGACGGACCTGTCTATCAGATTACAGAAGACTGGGACGACGGGGAGACCTACAGTTTTTATTTAAGAAAAGATTTCAGTAAATACAAACCGTTTATCGCCATAGTACTGGCAGCCGAGGGCATAAACCTCTTTTTCTCCATGTTTGGAGCAGGCAGGGTCAGAAAGAAGTTAAAGCCTTTAAACGATCTGGCCGTCAGGGCAGAGCAGATCAGCAAGACAAGCTTTGAGTATCTCACATATAATGAGAAAAAGATGCAGAGCCTCGAGCAGGCTATCGACAATGTATCGGCCACATCTCCCAATGCCAGGATATCAACGGGAGACAGGGATCTCCAGAGTATAGAGATAGCCATCAACAATCTCATCACTCGTATGAAGGAATCCCAGAAGCAGCAAAACCGTTTTGTGTCTGACGCTTCCCATGAGCTCCGTACACCCATCGCCGTCATTCAGGGGTATGTAAATATGCTTGACCGGTGGGGCAAGGAGGACGAGTCAGTCCTTGACGAGGCCATCGAAGCTCTTAAAAACGAGTCGGAGCACATGAAGGAACTCATCGAGCAGCTGTTATTCCTGGCAAGGGGTGACAGCGGACGAAATACCCTTAATAAAGTGGATGAGGATTTAAACGATCTCATGCAGGAGATATATGAAGAGTCTGTCATGATAGACAATAAGCATGAGTATGAGTTTACAAAAGCAGACATACCCTGCGTGGTTAACTGCGATGTAGTCATGATGAAACAGTCAGCCAGGATCTTTATTCAGAATGCCATGAAGTATACACCTGAAAAGGGCATGATAAAAATTAAGGTTGAGAGAGATCTCGACAGAGTCGCATACATTATCCAGGATGAGGGTATCGGTATGAACGATGATGATGTACAGCATATATTCGAGCGTTTCTACAGATCCGATAAAGCGAGAAACGGCGAGAGCGGCGGTACCGGTCTTGGCCTTTCTATCGCCAAGTGGATAGTCGATGCCCACGAAGGCAAGATTGACGTACTCTCAAGCCCTGAGATAGGTACGAGATTTACGGTTTCCTTCCCCGTCGGAGCAGCCGCATCCTGATTCCTTCTTTTCATGATATTTATTGAGTAAAAATCATATTTATTTTATAATTTAAGTGTATTTGGCCCAGGCCGGATACACTTTATTTGTTCCAATTAAAAAGGAGGGTTAGTCTTATGGTTACATGTCCCGGATGCGGACAGAGTATGCGTTTTGATCCCGGCAAGGGTCTGCTTGTCTGTGATTACTGCGATACTACTCTTGATCCCAATCAGGCAACGGGCGATGTCTTTGCGGAGAGTCATCCAGACGACACTGCGTTTGCAGCAGCCGAGGAATCACTTGCGCAGGCACCCGCAACATTTTCAGGTACACTGTTTACCTGCCCCCAGTGCGGAGGAGAAATATTCAGTGACAGCGATACTGCCGTCACATTCTGCAGTTACTGTGGTGTATCGGTAGAGTTAGAGAGCAGGACAGTACAGATGATGGCGCCTTCGGCAGTCATCCCGTTCAAGCTCACCAAGGATCAGGTCAAGGAAGCCTACAAGAAATTTATCGGCAAGGCACTCTTTGCTCCAAATTATATGAAGGAGGAGGGTCAGCTCGACAAACTACGCGGCATCTATATGCCTTACTGGGTATATGAGACAGAGTACGAGGGACCTGTATCACTCAAGGGTAAAAAGTCATACAGACGGGGTGATTATATCATCACCGACCATTACAGTCTTAATACAAGCATGTATATTAATTACAAGGGAACGGCTTTTGATGCATCATCAAGCTTTTCCGATGTATACAGTGAGGCCATTGCACCGTTTAATGTAAAGGCCAGCGTTGAATTTTCAAACACATATCTCTCAGGATTTTATGCAGATACGGCAGATGTCAAGTCAGAGGTTTACAACCAGGAGTGCAAAGACGTGGTCGGAGCCGATGTAGGCGGCGGCATGGCCAAGATGTATTCCGAGATCGGAAAGTACAACGTAACCGACGCCGGCAGTACAGTTTCCCAGCTCCTTGATGTCAAGGATGCCAAGATGGCCTACTTCCCTGTATGGTTTATGTCTGTCAGACACAACGGACGTATCAGCTATGCCGTCATAAACGGTGAGTCAGGCAAGGTTGCAGCCGATGTACCCATTGATTTTAAAAAGTATCTGATCGGTTCCCTTATCACGGCAGTGCCTATTGCGTTGATACTTAACTTTCTGGTGACACCGACACCGTCTATGGTAAATATCATCGGTATCATATTTGCAATTATCGGATTTGTGATCTGCAATAACAAGATGAACCTCATATATACGAGACAGTTTGGATTTGATGACAAGGGTCTCATGAGTACGAGAGACATTACCGTTCCGGTACAGCAGCCTGCAAATAACCAGAAGCAGGTTAAGACCGCAAAATCAGGTGGTCTGGCCGGTATCGGATCAACATTAATAACTGTCGGTATCATACTGATGTATGTCGGTATCGAGATGGAATATGTCGGACTGCTCCTTGGCGGATTTATTACACTCATTGTCGCTGTCGTCCTGTTAGCTACAGGCAGTACTACAACTAATCCGAAGAATGCGATCAAGACAAACAAGTCAGTTGTGTTTAAGAAACCTATGGGTGAAAAGATGGGGACACTCTGGAAACCTCTTGCAGCCATTATCATCGGTTCACTGCTGCTGATCATTAATCCCTTCAGGGATATTGTTTACTACGGCGGAGTCCTTATCATGGCAGTATTTGTACTGCTCTCACTATTTGACATAGTCAGACTCCATAACGAGCTGACTACTCACCTGCCCAGACAGTTTAATAAGAGAGGAGGCGATGAATGATGAAAAATATATCTAAGCGTTCTCTCATAATTACGTTTGCATTAATACTCATTATCTCATTTGTCCTGCCGGGAAATATGCTGAATGTATCAGCCTATGATGATGATTACTACGGCGGAGATCATACAGATCAGGAGAGATTTGAGTACGAAAATGATGATACGGGATACAAAGCTGTCATCATCGATGCCGGAGATTATCTGACAGATTCGGAAGCTAAAAAAGCCCTGAAGATCATGGAGGATATCACTGAATATACAAATATAGTTTATTACTCCCTTGATATCAACAACTGCAAAGACAGTGAGAGCTGGACCAGAGACCAGATCATCGATGTGGTGGAGGATGAGTTTGGCAGACATGAGCCTGCAGTAGGATATATCACCACCTGGTACTGGGGTTATATGTATGCTCAGGAGGAAGCCCTCAGTGTCATCAGCTCTGCAAAGGCAAGGACAATCTGTGATAACGTATACGAGCTGGCCGAGGAAGACTGGTCCCTTGAGATCAATGAGGTAATGGATGAAGTCCTCATACTCTTCCAGGGCGGCAGCATTGCCCAGCCCATGAAGTATATCTGTAACGCCCTTGTAGGACTGCTCTCGGGACTCCTTGTATGCTATCTCATAGTGGACAACAACTCTAAGCTTAAGCGTGCCACATCATTTGAGATGGTACAGGGTGCAGATAAAAATGTACGTCCCGGTTCCATGAGTGTACAGCTGACAGACCAGACAAGAGTTTACTCGCCCCAGTCTTCCGGAAGCGGTGGCGGACACGGCGGCGGACACGGTGGCGGTGGAGGCCATGCCCATTAATATATGACATTGATAAATAACAGATTAAAATATTTTCTGATGCCACGGCATATTAAATCAAAATGGTCATACAATGATTTCCTTTATATGCATATGCAAAAGATGGATATAAAGAAGATCGAAACTTTTCTGACCGATGAAGAGTTGGTGGCAGCAGAAAAAAAATTAAACGACGACGCATATCGTAAATATTTTAACAACAAGCTCTTATTTTATGAGCGCTTCGGTTCATTCATGAAGAGAGATGTGATCTCTCTTCGTGACATAACCGAAAATTATCTCTTATCTTTTGTGAAAAAACATAAGAGAGTAGCTCTAAAGCCTGTTGATAAATATGCGGGCATCGGATTTTCCACGGCATATGCGGACAGGGTGGGCAATGTGATATTCAGTAAGGACACGCCCTCATTTGAGGAGATGCAAAAGCAGCTCTACATAGCCGAGGATTATGTATATCAGCACAAGGCTTACTCGGATGTATATCCCAAATCATTAAATACCCTCAGGGTCACCACTTATATTGATTCGGATGGAAAACCTGATATCCTCTTTGTCGTAAATCAGTTTGGCAGCGAGGGCAGTATCACTGACAATGATGATATAAAGGGCATATGGTGTGTCACGGATAAGGAGTCAGGTATCATAAAGGTCTGTGAGGAAGATGAAAAAAACGGATTTGTATATGATACACATCCGGATACAAATATAAAGTTTTCCGGATTTCAGAATCCTTATTTTGAGGAAGTAAAAAAGACAGCTTTAAGAGCAGCCCTTGTCGTACCAAAGTGCAGACTGGTGGGCTGGGACATCGCAGTCAGAGAGGACGGGGAGATCGTCATCATCGAGGGCAATGTCACACCGGAGCTGTCCATGTACCAGAGACTGTCCGGAGACGGACTTAAGAGGATCGCAGAGACGTAACCTTTACAAATCCACTTATTATGTTAAAATAATACATGCCGTAAAAAGCGTGTTCTCATAGTTAAATGGATATAACGATAGCCTCCTAAGCTGTAATTGTGGGTTCGATTCCCGCTGGGAACATTAAATAAAAATCGCGTGACCTGTTGATCACGCGATTTTTTAATGCATTATTGGTTTTTAATCTAAAGACAGGATTACTTTTTCTCCATCATTTCGATCATCTTCTTCTGTGTATCGATAATCTCGTCCTTCATTGTGAGGGCTTTCTGGAGCTCTGCCACCTGCTTTTCAAGGTCAGCGATCTTTGCCTTCTGGATCTCGTTTAATGTCTTGTCATAGCCGTTATCGTTTGATCCGCTGCCATTATTGCCGGAATTGTTGTTATTGTTTCCGCCGTTATTATTGTTGCTGTTTTTATTAAAGATTTCCTCGACTTTGTTTTTAAATTCCTTCTCTCCGTTTTTAAAGAGGATATCAAGGTCGTAAAGAACTCTGTCAAGATCAGGATTGTTTGTATTCATAAATATTGCCCCTTTCTGATAAATGGTAATTATTGAGGCCCGGCCTCTGTAAAACATATAAAGTATATCACATCATAGTAATAATATAAAATATCTTAAACTATATATCTAAAAAAGAGGGCGGGAACAGCGAACCATGGATGGTGAGCGCCGAAAAATTATGATATAATGTGTGTTTGTAGTTTGAGTATTTCAGGGGAAACGAATCTGGTTTTTCGGAGTATAAATTATGGAAAAGATAATCGCAATAGCAAATCAAAAAGGCGGCGTAGGCAAGACCACCACATCTGTAAATCTGGCAGCATGTCTTGCGGAACTTGGCAAAAAGGTCCTCTTAATTGACATGGACCCCCAGGGCAATGCCACCAGCGGATGCAGCGTCAACAAGGTCGAGCAGGAAAAGACTGTCTACGAGCTTTTGCTCGGGGAGCTTGGTATCAGGGAGTGCATATTAAAAGACGTGGCAGGGGGTATCTCCCTCATCCCGTCCAATGTGAATCTTGCGGCAGCAGAGATAGAGCTCATCGGTATAGAAGATAAAGAATATATATTAAAGAAGGAAATCGAATACATAAATAACGATTATGATTACATCATCATTGACTGCCCTCCTTCTTTAAACACACTGACACTTAATGCCATGACGAGTGCAGACTCAGTCATCGTGCCTATCCAGTGTGAGTATCTGGCCCTCGAGGGACTGTCGGATCTCATCACCACCATCAACCTGGTCAAGGAGAGACTCAATCCAAAGTTAGACCTCGAAGGCATCGTATTTACCATGTATGACGGAAGGACAAACCTGGCAAATGATGTGGTTAAAAATGTTTCGGAGCATTTCCCTGACAAGGTATATGAATCAAAGATTCCGAGAACGGTCAGACTGTCTGAGGCACCTTCCTTTGGCAGGCCCATCACAGAGTACGATCCCAAATCACAGGGAGCGGAAGCATACAGGGCTCTTGCAAGAGAAGTAGCCGGAGTTAAATAAAAGATGCAATAAATCGATATCACGGAGGGATATATGGCTGTAAATAAGAGATTTGGACTGGGAAAAGGTCTGGACAGCATTATACAGGATAAGGGAGTGGCAGCACCTGCTGAGGCACCGGTTAAAGACGGTGCAGTTATGATAGACATAAACAGGATTCAGCGCAACAAGCAGCAGCCGAGAAAAAAGTTTGATGAGGGCGGCCTTGAGGAGCTTGCTCTTTCAATTAAGCAGCACGGCGTCATCCAGCCTGTCATATTAAAAGACAGAGGCGACCACTACGAGATCGTAGCCGGAGAGCGCAGATACAGGGCATGTATCAAGGCAGGACTTACTAAGATCCCCGGTATCATTAAAGATTACACAGACCAGGAGATAGCGGAGATAGCCCTGATTGAAAACCTTCAGAGAGAAGATCTTGATCCTATCGAGGAGGCCCAGGCATACAAGAGATTAAAGACAGACTACAAGCTCACCGATGATGAGATATCCGAGAAGGTATCAAAATCAAGGTCTGCAGTGACTAATTCACTCCGTCTCCTTAATCTATCTGCAAAGGTTCAGCAGCTTTTAATAGAAAAGAAACTCACCATGGGTCATGCGAGAGCACTCCTTGCAGTAGACGATGAGGAAAAGCAGTACGAACTGGCTGAAAAGATTGTTAATGAAAAACTGTCTGTACGTGAGACAGAGAAGCTCATATCAGAGCTTGGCACCAAGGCCAAGGAGAAGCCTGAGAAGAAAGAAGATACTGAGTTTTTAAGATACAGACTCCAGTATGATAATTATGCAAACAAACTCTCCGCAAAGCTCGGAGCAAAAGTATCCGTCAATCTTAAGAACAAAACATCCGGCAAGCTTGAGCTCACATTTACATCTACCGATGAATTTGAAAAGTTTTATGAGCTCCTTAATAAATAGATTTTCCCTTTGGAGGAAATATGACAAGTAATATTCTGACACAGCTCGGTCTCGGCAGTATCGATATCGGACTGTTAATAATAATCATAACAGTGCTCCTGCTGGCACTCATTATCTTAAATATAGTCCTCATAGTAAAATTATCCGGACTTAAAAAGAGATATGAGAAATTTATGCAGGGTACAAGGGCCCAGAGCCTTGAGGGCGAGATAACAGACCTCATTGAGAATGTAAATCAGCTTAATGAAGAGTCTGCTATCCATGAGGAAAATATAAATACATTATTTGCAAAGCATGCAAAAGCTTTCCAGAAGATGGGACTCATTAAATATGACGCATACAAGGAAATGGGAGGGAAGTTAAGCTACGCCCTCACCCTCCTTGATGAATACAATGACGGATATCTCATCAATTCCGTTCATGCCAGTGCGGGATGCTACTCATATACAAAGAGGATCAAGCAGGGTACCTGCGATCTTGATCTCTCTCCTGAGGAACAGGCATCTTTAGATAAGGCGCTCCAGTCGCCTTTAATGTAATAAAGGCCATGTACCTTGAGAAAACAGTTGCCGGTGAAAAGCTGATTGTCAGTGATGACGTTAAATATGTCAGAAATCTTTGTGACACGAAACGACCTGCAATATTGCTGCTTACGGATAAAAACAGATCGGACGATTCATTTGGCATAAGATTTGCTGTTGAGTCAGCAGATGATGATACACTGACAGCAGACTATTGCAGACTGGTCATCGCCAGGATAAAAGGTGAGCCCCTTACAGTTACGGAGTCGGACAGACTTATAATAAGGGAGCTGACGGTTAATGATACAAAAGATATCATAAATATTTACAGATCCGGCGAGGCACCGTTTCTTGAATCATTTTTTACAGATGATACAGAAGCGGAGATATTGATGGAAAAGTACATCAATGAAGTATACGGCTTTTACGGATACGGTATCTGGGGCATATATGAAAAGGCGACCGGTGAGTTTGCCGGTATGGCAGGATTCAGTCATAGAGCAGATGAGACCATTGAGCTGGGCTATGTCATAGTTTCCGAAAAGAGAAATAAAGGCTACGGCTATGAAGCCTGCATGGCAGTACTTAAATATGCAGAGCAGAATATAGATTATGACAAAATAATAATTGTCATTGATAAAGAAAATACAGCATCAAAAAAACTTGCAGACAAATTACCCGGTATTACGGTTAATGTAAAATAATTATCAAAAACGGAGGAACATTAAAATGATCGACATCAAATTCTTAAGAGAGAATCCGGACGCCGTAAAGGAAAACATTAAAAAGAAATTTCAGGACGACAAGCTTCCCCTTGTTGACGAAGTGATTGAGCTCGACGCAAAGCGCCGTGCATGTCAGCAGGAAGTAGATGAGCTCAAGGCCAATAAAAACAAGATTTCAAAGCAGATCGGTGCACTTATGGCCCAGGGCAAAAAGGAAGAGGCCAAGGCTGTAAAGAAAGAGATAGCAGACGAGGGTGCAAAGATCTCAGAGCTTGATAAGCAGCAGTCAGAGCTTGAGGAAAAGGTCACAAAGATCATGATGACCATCCCCAACATCATCGACCCCTCTGTTCCCATCGGAAAAGATGACTCTGAAAATGTCGAGGTAGAGAGATTCGGCGAGCCTGTTGTTCCCGATTTCGAGGTTCCTTATCATACAGATATTATGGAGAGATTTAACGGTGTAGACTTTGAGTCTGCAGGCCGCGTTGCCGGAAACGGTTTCTACTACCTGATGGGAGATATCGCAAGACTCCACTCAGCTGTTATCTCTTATGCGAGAGATTTCATGATCGACAGGGGATTCACATACTGCGTACCTCCTTTCATGATCAGATCAAATGTAGTTACAGGCGTTATGTCCTTTGCCGAGATGGATGCCATGATG
>DFKO01000112.1 GCA_002373855.1 Lachnospiraceae bacterium UBA3643 | reverse complement strand
GCGATCCAGAGCTGTCTGAACTGACGCTTTCTCTCTTTTCTGCCTGCATATGATGATGTAAGCGCTCTCATCACTGACTGCTTAGCTACACGATACTGCTTAGATCTTGCTCCTCTGTATCCCTTTGCAAGCTTTAATACTCTATTATGTTTCTTCTTGGCGTTAGCGCCACCTTTAATTCTTGCCATGATAAATCTCCTTCCAAATATTTATTCCCACATCTTACATGTAAGGTAAAATCTTCATCATATTCTTTACGTTTGTTGCATCTACAACAGCGTCCTGACGGAGATTTCTCTTATTCTTTGCAGACTTCTTTGTTAAAATATGTCTCTTATAAGCTTTGTTACGGATAAGCTTACCTGTACCTGATTTACTGAATCTCTTTGCAGCTGCTCTGCTGGTTTTCATTTTTGGCATTTTATTTTCCTCCTAAATATAATCTATGTTTAACTGAAGATTACTTCTTCTCAGCTAAAACCAGTGTCATGCTCCTGCCCTCAACCTTGGCAGGCTTTTCGATTACGGTGCAGTCAGCGAGTGTCTCGGCAAAATCATCGAGGATATGCTTGCTCTGCTGCATATGCGCCATCTCACGACCTCTGAAACGGAGTGTCACCTTGACCTTGTCGCCCTTTGAGATAAACTTTCTCGCTGCTGCGATCTTGGTATTGAGATCGTTTGTATCAATATTGGGAGAAAGGCGGATTTCCTTGATTTCAACCACCTTCTGGTTTTTCTTTCTCTCCTTTTCCTTACGCTTCTGCTCATACAGATATTTGCTGAGCTCCATCACCCTGCATACCGGGGGCTTTGCGTTGGGTACCGTAAGTATCAGGTCTACATCGGCTTCATTGGCTATCCTCTGAGCATCCTCGATACTCATGACGCCGAGCTGCTCGCCATCAAGGCCGATAACTCTTACTTCCTTCTCTCTGATCTGTCCGTTAATAAGTAAGTCGTTAATAGGTTTGTCCTCCCAAAATCGATTAAATAATAAATGTAAAAAGTGGATGTCCGCATGAACATCCACTCAAAGTCATAAAATAATATAACGGTCAGAACCGGTCTTATTAAAATCATGACGCCTGAAGCACATTTAAGCCGCAGGGTGAGAGCAATGCTCTGCTTGACAGATGACAGAATATCATAATGAATATCCCGTGTCAAGAGGAAATATTATTATGATCTCTCATGCGACCTATCCGAGGTGCTGCCTGTTATCAAATCCATCCTTCTTAAGGTCCGAATCAAGATAATCATAAGCCGACGGAACCACCTTTATAAGATAAAGAGGCTTTGGCAGTTTTCTCATCCACTCCTCCGAGATATTTTTATGCTTAAGGAGCTTTAGGTATTCCTCAGAAAAGGGCTCTACCATCACGGCTGTCCCCTCGATCTGAAGGCTTTTCAGATTTCCAAAGCCCTTGTAGGGTTCAAATATGGCAAGGCTTACATTCTTGTTTTCCTTTAAAGCCTTAAATTTAAGCCCACCCTCGGAAAAGAGATATATGACACCGTCCAGATAATTGTACTCAATGGGAGTATTCCTCACCATATCCGCCGAGGCGGTTGCCAGTGCGCATGTATTATGCTCCTTTAAAAATTCATCTATCTTTTTCCTTAAGGTCTCCTCATCAAGATGAGCCGAAGTCTTGTATTTCTCCGTCCAGTAGGATGCAGCGACATCATAATCCATTTCATACATATCCGTAACCTCCGAATTTATCCCTCTTATTTTATTATATCATAGGGTCCTGTATATCTTGGTTTACCCGCGGTTTTCTTGCCGTATTCTATGCATTGCTGCGGACAAAGGTTAATGCATGCCATGCAGTGGGTACAGTTATCGCCCCACTTTGGCCGTCCGTTCTCAAAGTTGATATTCCCGAGTGGACATACCTGAACACATTTCCGGCATGATACACATGCATCCGTCGTAAAAAACTTCTTTGTCTTCATCATATGGTCATGGAACCACTTTGCCTGCCACAGAGTAAAGCCGAGCTCTCCCGGCAGATTCTTCTTATCGGCAAACCTGCTGCCGGATTTTATCAAGTCTCCAATCTCTTCTATCTTCGGCAGGGCTTTTTCAATTACGGGAGCGTTCTCCGACTTTTCCTTTGTGGTGAAAAATGCCACATAATTCTGAGGCATCAGGACTGTCTCGGAGCCCATGTATTCATAGCCTTTTTTCGCAGAGAGTTTTTTCGCCCATGCGGGAGTGGCTCCCATTGAGGCAACACAGGTTACAACAAAATAAACCTTAACCCCCTTAGGAAATACTGCCTTCTCCGCAAAATCAGCCATCGGCCCGGCAATAAAGGAGCAATATGAGGGTGCTACAAATACATATGTCTCTTTTTTATCAAAGACAGGATTTTCGCCTGCCTTTATGTATGTTGAAATATCAGTTATCTCATCGCCTGTTTTGCCGGCGATTTTCTCCGCAACAAATCTGCTGTTTCCCGTTCCCGTGAAATAAAAGATCATTTAATACCCTCTCTGCCTTAAACAAAATAACCCCTGCTGCAACTACTCCCGAACATATCAGAAGCTCTTTTTAATATATTCCGCGAAGCTCATGTCCCCGTATACGGTATCTCCCACCATCTCCTCCGTAAG
>DFKO01000208.1 GCA_002373855.1 Lachnospiraceae bacterium UBA3643 | reverse complement strand
GGCAAGAACTTCGGTCAGGGCAAGAACTCATGGCTGACAGGTACAGCTGCATGGAACATGGTAGCTATATCTCAGTACATCCTCGGTGTACAGGCTGACTTTGACGGTCTCCGCATTGATCCTTCTATCCCTTCTGCCTGGGACGGACTTAATGCAACCAGACAGTTCAGAAATGCTACATACGACATCAAGGTTACAAATCCTAACCACATCTGCAAGGGTGTTAAGAGCATCACTGTAGACGGCAATGCAATCGAGGGCAACCTTGTACCGGCATTCGGCGATGGCAAGACTCACAAAGTTGAAGTTGTCATGGGTTAATATAATCTTAAAAAAGGCATAAAAAAATAGGGTTCCGCGCATTGAGCTTGCTCTTAGCGTGGAACCCTATTTTTATGTCTTAATAAAAGACAAATATCACTCTATTTAAGTGTTCCGTTTGTGTCGTTTATTGTGATAGATACATGACCGAGTTCATCCTGTTTGTACTCAAAGACTTCGGAATCTTCAAGAAACTCGATGGGCACCAGTATCTCAATACCGCTCTCAGTCACTATCTTCTGCTTTTTCTGAAGCTGCCTCTGGGTCTTTTTGCTGACAGGCTGGGGCTTGTCCGCAGGGATATCCCTCTCTTTAAGTTTCTGTCTGTATACCTTTGCTGCATCCTCATTATCGGCAAACAGTTTCTTTTCTACTTCAACCGGTTTGATTACATCGTAGTCAAGGGCTGCATCTGCGATGATGTTGCGATACTCAAACACCTTTGAGGGCGCCTCTTTTTTATAGCACTCCTCTATGGCGCTGACAGCAGCATCCCTGATCACCGATACTACCTCTTTCTCGGAGCGGTCCAGCTTCTCGATATGAAGTATCCGGTCTGACATATAATTAAATGACTCAAGTTCGATATGGCAGACTGTATCTGACATCCATACCTTTCTGTCAAATATATTTATGTAGAAATAATCATAATCATTCTGGGTGTATGCAGGAAGCAGCCTGTAGACCTTTTCCCACGATACCTCTTTGCCGTCATCACTTACAAGACATGTAAATTTATTCTGATAATTAAGCTTAAAGAAAGCGATTATCGGCTGCTCCTCAACAGTTGCCCAGAGAAACAGTCCCGAACCTGACGGCAGGTCCACGGCTTCCTGGACAAGGGTATGAATCTCATCTGCAACTACATCCACAAATGCATCAAAACCATCCACATTTTCCGGAAGTATCTGTGATATAAACGAATCCCCGGAAAAAGAAGCCTTTTTGCTTGAAATATTATCATAATTCTTGGCAAAGAGATTCAGCATATACTGATGCATCTCACTGCCGGGATCAAGTGTATATTCATTGTAGCTGACATATGCCTTTGCCGAATCAATCGAGCAGAGGAAGCAGCGTTCCAGTTCAACCTTTGCTGAATGCATTTTTAATAAAACCTCATCTTTTCAGCCATTCTGATAAACTCTTCACTGGTCTTGGTCTTAGAGAACAGATCGAGTACTTTATCAACCGCATCATTATTTGTCATATCGTTAAATGCACGGCGGATATTATTGATTACGCCGAGTTCATCCTGTGTCAGGAGCAGGTCATCTCTTCTGGTACCGGACTTTGCGATATCTATCGCAGGGAATACTCTTCTCTCAGAGAGCTTACGGTCGAGTACCATCTCCATGTTACCTGTACCCTTGAACTCCTCGTATACCACATCATCCATCTTGGAACCGGTCTCCACGAGTGCCGTTGCAAGGATCGTTAATGAACCGCCCTCTCTCATATTTCTGGCTGCACCGAAGAATCTCTTTGGCATATGGAGAGCTGCAGGATCGAGACCTCCGGAAAGTGTCCTGCCCGAAGGGGGTATTACCTGGTTATATGCTCTGGTAAGTCTCGTGATTGAGTCAAGAAGTATTATGACATCTTTTTTATACTCAACAAGTCTTCTCGCTCTCTCGATCACCATCTCCGATACACGCTTATGATGCTCGGGTGTCTCATCAAATGTAGAGTAGATGACCTCTACATTCTTGCCCATTACCTCTTCTTTAATATCGGTAACTTCCTCAGGACGCTCGTCGATGAGGAGGATGATCATATGCATGTTGGGATTTGATACCTGAACCGACTTGGCTACGCTCTTAAGGAGTGTGGTCTTACCGGCTTTCGGAGGTGATACGATCATACCACGCTGACCTTTACCTACAGGAGATAAGAGGTCCATGATACGCATTGATACCGGTGCACCGGGTACTGCCAGCTTAATTCTCTCATTGGGGAATATAGGCGTCATGTTTTCAAACTGGTATCTCTTTGTAGCCTGATCTACAGGCATACCGTTTAAACTGGTCAGATAAAGCATTGCCTGAAACTTTTCTGTAGCGGCCTTTACCTTAAGATGTCCCTTTAACATATCTCCCGTACGAAGTCCGAATCTCCTGATCTGGCCGGGGGATATATATATATCACGCTCTCCGGGAAGGTAATTTGTACCTCTGATAAATCCAAATCCGTCGGCCATTACCTCAAGGATACCGCCTGACTCAACACCTGTATCTAGAGCGGGATTGTACTCCTCTCCCGACGGTGCCACCATCCTGGTCTCCTGTCCCTCTAAAGGTGCGGGAGCTGTCCCTTCTGCCTTTGGAGTTTCCTTTACTTCCTTTACCTCTGTCGGCTTTTCAGCAGTTTTCTCCGCAGCCTTTGATGCTTCCTCTGCTGCTTTCTGTTTTGCTTCCATATCGTCCATGGCTACCATGGCATCAACTACATCGGATTTTTTCATACCGGTCACTATCTTGATACCGCGGTTTCTGGCCATTGCTTTTAAATCAACGAGTCCTATAGACTCATATCTTGCTCTCATATCCATACCGTTTTCCGCCTTTCCTTTTATTTTATTCCGTCAACTCCGCCAGGTCTCTTCTCTGAAGATATCTGACTATATTAAGTGCGTGATCCGATACTCTCTCGAGTCCTGATATTACATCAGAGAAGATCATACCGGCTTCTGCTGTACACTGCTGCTTTGTCAGTCTGTCTATATGATGCTGCTGGAACTGTTTTTCCATGGAGTCGATCTTGCCCTCAAGCTCAGATATCTCCATCATCAGTTTTGTCTTGTCACCTGATGAAAGGATACACTTTATAGCTTTTTCTATCATGGCATCAACACTCGCCATCATCTGGGCCAGTTCTGACTGGGCATCCTCACTGAATGCTACACCCAGAGCTTTACGTCGCATCGCCATATCTGCTATATTTTCCGCATGATCACCGATACGCTCGATATCGTTGGCTACATGGAACAGGGAACCCAGCTCTTTAAGGTCTTCGATAGGCAGTGTCGACTGGTTTATCTTTACAAAATAATGAGTTATCGAATTGTTCAGGAAATCTATATTTTTCTCTACTTCATAAACCTGATTGATATCATCCTCATCCAGTGTGATCAGGGCATTCATCGAACGGTTCAGGTTGTCATACGCAAGAGAAGCCATTCTCTCAAGTTCCTTCATACCGTCTACTACGGCAGTTGACGGATTAAAGAGAACCTTGTCACCGATATACTGAAGCTGGAATGCTTCGTGGTATCCGACTTTCTGATCCTTGCCGGGTACGATGAGGTAAGTCATCTTAACTATCAGTGTTGAGAAAGGTAATAATACGATTACCTGGAATACCTTAAATATTGTGTGGGCGTTAGCTACGAAACGTCCTTCATCCGAAGATATTCTGTGGAGCATGCCTGATACAGGATCCATGGCTATCTTAAGGATGATAAACATGATGATCGTTCCGATGATGTTAAAGAGCAGATGGATCAGGGCTGCCCTCTTGGCATCCTTCTTACCTGCAAGGGATGCGATAAGGGCTGTCGTACATGCACCGATATTGCATCCGAGGATTATATACAGACAGATATTGGTATCTACAAACAGATGCTGCTGAGCCATGAGCAGTACAATGGATACAGTCACGGATGAGCTCTGAACTACTGCAGTCACTGCAAGTCCGATCACGATGGCATAAAGCGGATTTTTAAGTCCCATCAGTATCTCTGTGATACGGCCTGTATCATTAAGGGCTGTCATGGAAGAACTCATGGCTTTAATACCCATAAATAAAACACCGAATCCGATTATCACATCGCCGATCTTTTTAACTGTGAGGTTCTTCGAGAACATCGTGAGCAGTACACCAAACAAAAGTATGATAGGTGCATATGCAGATAAATTGAATGAAACAAGCTGACCGGTAATAGTGGTACCGATGTTGGAGCCAAATATTACTCCCGCCGCCTGATACAGATTCATCAGACCCGAGTTAACAAATGATACAACCATGGCTGTACAAGCCGATGATGACTGAATGATACCGGTAAAAATACATCCGACAATCATACCCATAACACGATTTGTCGTGAACATCTCGAGTATGGAACGCAACTTTGCTCCGGCTGCTTTTTCGATACCGTCACTCATGAGGTTCATACCAAGGAGAAACAGTCCGAGACCACCGGCAAGCGAAATAACACTGTTTAAAATCATTTCCGTTACCTACGAACTAAAGAAAAATTTACTAACAAATAATCTTCTAAAAGAACATTTCTGACATATATAATTTTATATAACGAGCCAAGCCAAAACAAGCATGAATATATTTTTCGCTTTATTACACATAACAATATCAAATATGAATTGCTTTTTGGTTATTTTTACCCTCATTAATATCGTTCAAAAGGGCTTTTTTGAGTTCATCCACACTCTCAAACTTCTTTTCGGGGCGCTTAAATTCATGTAATGATACCTTTACGGTTTTTCCGTATATATCACGGTCAAAATCATATATATATGTCTCCAGTAATACGCCGTCGCTGCCAACTGTTGGCTTTACTCCAACATTTGTTAATCCTGCGTATTTCACCCCGTCCACAATTACAGATGAATAATACACGCCAAACTTTGGAATTACTTTCTTATCATCAGGCTTTACATTGATCGTAGGGAATCCGATTGACGAGCCGAGATGCCTCCCCCTGATGACCTCTCCGGTAAATGAATAGGGATATCCAAGATAGCCGTTCGCTCTCTTCACATCACCGTCCTCAATCAGTTTTCTGATAAGGGATGATGATATCTCCGCATCTCCATCGCACAGTTTGGGGATTACTTTAATACTATAATCAAATGCACCGCTGTATTTCTCGAGCAATGATACATTACCTGCGCCCTTACTGCCAAATGAGAGATCTTTACCTGCGGCAATATATGCCATCCGGAGTTTATCCACAAAAAAATCCTTTATAAACTTCTCCGGAGCCACATCTGCTGCAAATCCGTCAAACTTAAGGAGTATCAGAATATCAATCCCACATTCATTAAGCATGGCTGCTTTTTCTTCAAAAAGGGATAAATATTTAAAATCTCCTGTACCGAAATACTCGGCAGGATAAGGTTCAAACGAGACTACGACAGTCGTAAGTCCCAGTGATTTTTTACTGATCAGGTCCTCTATGATAGATCTGTGGCCTTTATGGACTCCGTCAAACTTGCCTATGGCAACGGCTGTTCTCTCCACGTCCAATTCATCTATTTTTTTATTTTCCGATAAATCGTATCTGATTATCTTCATAATGATTATTGTAAAAACATCTTTTCAGGCATCAGCCTGTTTTTCTCAGTGTCAAAAATATATGTGGCAACAAAGACATTGTTCGTATTGTAAACTCTGAACCTCTGACCTTTATCAGGTATGATCGCAGGTTCAACACAATCTGTCATCAGCGGATTGCCATTATCAATAAGCTTTGCATATTCCGGCTTTACCTTAAGGACAGGTGACTTTTCAAATACTTTTTCAGTAGGTATCACCGATTCATTAATATCTCCGGAAACAGCCAGTTTTTTTATCTCATCAAGCTTTAGGGATGTGCTTATATCAAAATCACCTGCTTTTATGCGGATCAGCTTTTCCATGCAGCCTCCGCAGGAAAGATTATCTCCTATATCCCTGCAAAGAGATCTGATATACGTACCCTTGCTGCAGCTTACCGTAAATGATACTCTCGGCAGGTCTGTCACTATATCAGTTATATCAAAAATCTTTATATGACGGGGTTTTCGCTCTACCTCGCCGCCGCTTCTTGCTATATCATACAGTTTTTTGCCATTAACCTTTATGGCAGAATACATGGGCGGTATCTGGTCATAATCACCGATAAAGGACTTAATCGCCTCGGTCACACTTACATCATCAGCATTTACCGGATACTCTCCGGTCACTGTCCCCGTTGTATCCTCTGTATCGGTAGTCCTGCCAAGTATCATCGTGCATCTGTATGTCTTGTCATGATTCTCAAGCATGTCACAAAGCTTTGTGGCATTGCCGAGACATACAAGGAGCACACCCTCTGCCGCAGGATCCAGCGTGCCGGTGTGCCCAATCTTTTTTTGCCCGAGTATACCACGGAGCACTGCAATCACATCCATAGATGTGAATCCCGGCTCCTTGTATACATTTATCAGTCCGTTATACATTTATCTGCTTTCCTATAAGCTCTATGACTTTATTCATGCCTTCGGTGAGATCACCATTGTAATCAAATCCGGCAGCCCTTACATGACCGCCGCCCCCCATAGATACGGATACCGATGACACATTCACGTCATCTGTCTTAGAACGCATGCTGAATTTTAATACACCCGGTTTCTTTTCATAAATGAATACTGCCGAGAGGACTCCCTGTGTCAGGAGGAGCTGATTGACTACTCCGTCAAAATCATCGGTAGTCGCCCCGTATTTATTCATAAACTCACCTGTAGCCACCCCGACGATGAGTTTGCCGTCAAAATAAAGTTTACTGTCTATGACAACATGGCCCTGGACTTTATTCTGAAGATATGTCTTTTCAAAAAAAGTCTTGTCAAGAAGGTCTGAAAAATCAAATCCATAGCCAATGAGATCAGCGGCGCATCGCATTGTGTCAGCCGTTGTATTTGAAAACCTGAATACACCGGTGTCATGGGCAACAGCCATATACAAAAGAGTTGCAATATCCCTGTCCATAAACTGTTTTTCAGTCAGATTATAGATCAGTTCTCCTGTAGATGATGCCCCGGGTACTATATAGTTTACATCTCCCGAGCCGTCTTTGTTGCTCACATGATGATCGATGTTTATCGTCTTTTTTGCACTGTTAAACAGCTCCTCAAAATCTCCGAGTCTGTTTGGAACAGTATCAAGCAAAATAAAGATATCATATACCTTACCCACCGGAGCTGTTGTCTTTACATCATCAAGTGCGGGTATACCTGCAAAGCTGTGACCGGGGTGTTCAAGATAAATATCGATTTTCTTTTCCGGGTACACATTCTTTAAGTATAAATAAAGACCAAGACAGGAACCTACACAGTCCCCGTCCGGTCTCACATGTCCGCTTATTCCGATGCTCCCCGCATCTTTTACTTCTTCAATAATATTTATCATTATACTTTTAAAAATTATTCTTCGGATGATTCTTCGTCATCACGTTTGATATTTTTGTTGGCTTCCTCAATGAGTTTTGACATATGATTGCCATACTCTATTGATGTATCCAGGATAAATCTGAGTTCCGGTGTGTTTCGCAGATTAAGCTCTCTTGCGAGCTCCCTCTTCATAAAACCTTCTGCTGATTTAAGGCCCTTTAATCCATCCTGAGCCTTTTCCCCGTCACAGAGCATGCTGACAAACACCTTGCATGTCTTTAAGTCCGGAGCAACCTCCACACCGGTCACAGATGTAAACTCAGGGATACGGGGGTCTTTTATCTCAGACCTGATTATCTCTGCGAGAGTCTTCATGACCTCTGAGTTTATTCTTGTATTTTTAATACTGTTCTTTCTCATTATTCTCTGGGTACCTCTACCATGATGTATGCCTCGACGATATCAAGCTCCTTCATCTGATCAAAGCCTTCAAATACGAGACCACACTCATATCCTTCCTTAACCTCTTTTACATCATCCTTAAATCTCTTAAGAGATGCAAGAGGTCCCTCAAAGATCTGCTCTCCCTCACGGGTGATACGAACCTTGCAGTCTTTCTGAATGCATCCGTCGATGACTCTCGCACCGGCGATATTACCGATGGCAGAAGCCTTGAAGATCTGCTGGATCTCGGCATGACCGATGATCTTCTCCTCAAATACAGCATCAAGCATACCCTTCATGGCTGCCTCAACATCCTCGATAGCCTGATAGATAACCTTGTAAAGTCTGACATCAACGCCTTCACGCTCTGCTGTAGACTTGGCCATTGCATCGGGACGTACGTTGAATCCGATGATAATAGCATTTGATGCAGAAGCAAGGATTACGTCAGATTCATTTATGGCGCCAACACCGCCGTGGATAACCTTTACTACCACTTCCTCATTGGAGAGTTTTACGAGAGACTGCTTAACTGCCTCAACAGAACCCTGTACATCAG
>DFKO01000190.1 GCA_002373855.1 Lachnospiraceae bacterium UBA3643 | reverse complement strand
CGCCGTATGCTGGACCGTATGGTTGGTTACCGTATATCACCGCTCCTCTGGGCCAAGGTAAAGCGCGGACTCTCCGCAGGCCGTGTTCAGTCAGTTGCCCTTCGCATTATCTGTGACAGGGAGGACGAGATATCGGCATTTATCCCCAAGGAATACTGGACTCTCGAGGCCAAGCTCTCTGTAGACGGCAACAAAAAGACATTTGTCGCTTCATACTACAGTGATAAAGACGGCAACAAGGAGATCAATTCAAAAGAAGAAGCTGACAGGATTGAGAAGCATATCAAATCAGCTGAGTATAAAGTAAAGGAAGTAAAGCGGGGCCAGCGTACCAGAAAGGCACCTCTGCCGTTTACGACATCGACACTCCAGCAGGAGGCCAGCAAGGTCCTTAACTTTGCCACATCCAAGACAATGCGTGTAGCCCAGAGCCTCTACGAAGGTGTGGACATCAAGGGCCAAGGCACAGTAGGTATCATAACGTACCTGCGTACCGATTCTACCCGTGTATCCGACGAGGCAGTAAAGAGTGCGTCTGAGTATATTACGGCCGTATACGGCGCTGAATATGCCGCTGAGGGTCAGGCTGAGTCAGGCAAGGGTAAAAAGATCCAGGACGCTCACGAAGCCATCAGACCTACAGACATATCGAGGACACCTGACAGCATTAAGAATTCCCTCTCAAAAGATGAGTTTAAATTATACAACCTCATCTGGAAGAGATTTGTGGCCAGCCGTATGAACCAGGCTGTATATGATACCGTATCCCTTAAGCTCGATGTATCGGGATACGTATTCTCATCTGCAGCATCGGCTGTTAAGTTTGACGGATTCTTAAAGGTTTACTCAGACTCAGATGATGACAAGGATGGCAACGGCGTACTGCTCAAGGCCTTAAATGACAATTCCAAGATTGGATTTGTATCCCTTGATAAAAAGCAGCACTTTACCCAGCCCCCGGCCCATTATACAGAGGCCAGCCTCGTAAGAGCTCTTGAAGAGCTCGGTATCGGACGCCCCTCTACATACGCGCCGACTATTACGACGATCATCGCAAGGCGTTATATCTTAAAAGAGCAGAAAAACCTCTTTGTATCGGAGCTTGGCGAAGCTGTCAACAAGATCATGAAGGATGCCTTCCCGTCCATCGTGGATGTAAACTTTACGGCTACATTTGAAAACCTCTTAGACTCTGTAGAAGACGGCGAGGTAGGCTGGAAGACAGTACTGGAGAATTTCTACCCCGATCTTGATGAGGCCGTTAAAAAGGCTGAGGAAGAGCTTGAGCACGTGGAGATAAAGGACGAGGAGACTGACGTAGTCTGCGAAAAGTGTGGACGCAAGATGGTCATAAAGTACGGCGCATACGGCAAATTCCTGGCCTGCCCCGGATTCCCCGAGTGCCAGAACACACTGCCTTTCCTTGAAAAGATAGGAGTAAAGTGCCCTGACTGCGGCAAAGACCTGATTGTCAGAAAGACCAAGAAGGGCCGCAGATACTACGGATGCGAGGGTTATCCGGAGTGCGAGTTCATGAGCTGGAACATGCCTGTAAATGAGAAATGTCCAAGATGCGGCAAGATCCTCGTAAAGAAGGGCAACAAGCTCTCATGCATCGATCAGGAGTGCGGCTTTGTAAAAGAGGCTGAAAATAAAGACTGATAATATTAAAGATTATCCGGATATATGCCGAAATAAATAATACGGACGCTACGGAAAGCGGGTAAATAAACTGAAGGGACTCAGCAATGAGCCCCTTTTTGTGTATCAGGATACAAAAAACTACCCCCAAATCATGGTTTATTTATCTTATGTAAACCGTAAAGCACCGAAATTACCCCTTAAAATCATCAGAAAGGAGGCATATATTTAGTATCTGAAATCCCATCAATAAACAATATATTGGGATTTTTATCAAAAAAATCTTGTGTTTTTTGTACACTCGGATATAATTAGTAAAGTAGGCAAGTTATGTATACTTTATTAATCGTTATCCCCGTTTTAACGGAGGTTAAAGATGGACAAGACAAATATTTTCAGTTACATAAACGTGATGGACAAGGCTGCTGATGCCTCATGGCTCAGGGACCAGGCCATTGCCAACAACATTGCAAATGTAAACACACCGGGCTACAAGCGCCAGGATGTGACTTTTGAGTCCGAGCTTCGCCATGCTTTATCACATGTAGGCGACAGGACCATGGATGCAAAAGTATACAACATGGACCTCGACGAGATCACGCCAAAGGTATACACGGATGCTGCTGACTTCTCATACAGACTCGACGGCAACAACGTGGATATCGATACGGAAAACGTATACCTTGCGGAGAACCAGATTAAATACAACGCTATCATGGATGCGATTTCCAAGGATTTCTCAAATCTCGCCTCTGTGATGAAATAGGAGATAAGCTATGGGATTATTTACAGCTTTTGATATAAGTGCAACAGGCCTCTCGGCAGAGCGTTACCGCATGGATGTCATCGCGGAAAACGTAGCCAATGCCAACACGACCCGTACAGAGGACGGCACTCCGTACAGGAGAAAGATAGTTACATACACTACGCAGGAGACTGATTACAACACGCCTTTCGGTCATGTACTTGATCATATCGTAGGCGACGGCCATACAAAGCGTGACAGCTTTGCAGCCAATCAGGACGCCATCGGATACGGTGTAAAGATCACCGAGATCAGCGAGGACAACGATACCCAGATGAATATGGTATACGATCCGTCCCATCCCGATGCTGACGAAAACGGCTATGTCACATATCCGAATGTCAACATCATCACGGAGATGACAAACCTGATCGATGCGTCCCGTGCATATGAGGCCAACGCAACAGTACTCTCGGCCAGCAAATCAATTGCGATGAAGGGCCTTGAGATACTCCAGTAATTATGTGTAAAAGGGTAATTTGAAATGGTAGATACATCTGATGTATACACACTGATGAACAAAAACATAACTCCGATAGTAAAGCCCAGCAATGCCACCACGGCAACAAAGCTTATGGGCTCGGATAATGAAAGCGTGTTTGACACGATGCTAAACTCGGCGATCAACAGTCTGAACACGACAAATATGTATCTGTCCAACGCTGAGAACGAGGAGATAAAGCTTGCCCTCGGTGAGTCGGACAACACTCACGACCTGGCCATCGCCATGCAGAAGGCTTCCACAGCCCTGCAGTACACGGTAGCCGTCCGTGATAAATTCCTTGAGGCATACAAGGAACTCATGAATATGCAGATTTAATGTTTAAAATATTTCGTTTAATTATTATGGTGGGGTAGCATAATGGTTGACAAGTTTATGGCATGGCTTCGCAGCCTGCCGGCAAAATTCCTTAACTGGTGGGAAAAGTTCACAGTCAGACAGAAGACAGCGATCATAAGCATGACGGCTTTTGTGATCGTTGCTTTTGCTATTTTGATTTTTATCGTCACGAGACCGACGTATGTCAAAATATTTACGGCACAGAATCCCACGGAAGCCCAGGAGTGCATCGACTTACTTACGGCCAACAATATTGATTACCAGACTGATGAGGAAGGCCTCGTCATATCCGTAAGGAAGTCATCATATACCGATGCCAATCTGCTCCTTGGATCAAATGATATCTATTCTACAGGTTACAGCATTGACAATGTGACTGACGGTGGATTCTCCACAACAGAATCAGACAAACAGAAAAAATACGTGGTTTATCTCCAAAAATATATGGAGGATGAACTTGAGTCATACAGCTTTGTAAAGACAGCTACAGTCCAGTTAAACATCCCTGAGGATGACGGTACGCTGATAGCCAAGAATACCGAAAAAAGCGCAAGTATCCTCCTTGAGCTAAAGGACGAGTGCTCGACGGATCAGGCCAATGCCATAGCCCACTTTGTTGCTACGGGTCTTGGCAACTCATCTACGGCCAATGTCACCATCCTGGATACTGACGGACGTCTTTTATTTGACGGAGCTGATGCGGCATCTTCCACAGGTTCTGCATCAAGCGTATATACATTAGGTGAGCAGATCAACAACCAGGTTGCGGCCAATGTGAAAAATATGCTCATCAACACAAACCTGTTCTCCAGCATCGAGGTAGCTCCAAACATGGTCCTCGACAGCGCGTATACAGAGCTGGCTGAGCATCTCTACTGGGCACCGGATGGCCGCCAGGAAGGTATGATAGCCGATCAGGACCTTTACAACTCCCAGAACAACAGCGGTATTGCGGGTCAGCCCGGTACCGATTCCAATACAGAGACGACATATGTATATGAAAATGCCGAGGAGCAGAGTGCTACTACGACAGAGAGTGATACCCATTATCTGCCAAACGAGAGTACATCCCTGCGTCAGATTCCCGCAGGTGCCATCCTCTATGACGATTCCTCGATCACCGTCACAGCCATTACATACGACGTGATCAGGGAGGAGGATGTAAAAGCCCAGGGACTCCTCGACGGTATCACATGGGAGGAGTACAAGATCGCCAATGATACCAGGACAAAGCTTGATGTGGATGATGATCTCTTTTCAGCCGTTGCAAACGCATCCGGTGTAAACGTCAGCAGAATCACTATAGTTCACTACCAGGAGCCTCTCTTTATCGACAAGGAGGGCATGGCATTTGAGGCGACAGATATTATTACGGCACTGCTCCTCATAGCTATCCTCGGACTTCTGGCATTCGTAATAGTCAGATCCCTCAAGGCTACCAAGGTCGAGGAGGAAGAGCCTGAGATCAGCATTGAGGAGATACTTAAGTCAGCTCCTCCGGAAGAACTCGAGGAGATCGGTGTGGAGGATAAGTCCGAAGCCCGCAAGATTGTAGAGAAATTTGTCGAGGATAATCCTGACGCGGCAGCAAACCTGCTCCGCAACTGGTTATCTGAGGACTGGTCATAAATAAGGGGATTACAGGAGAACCAAAATGGCGGAGGAACAATTATCCGGACTGCAGAAAGCAGCCGTATTGCTAATAGCACTCGGACCTGAGAAATCGGCGACCGTATTTAAGCACCTTAAGGAAGAGGAGATAGAGGACCTCACCCTTGAGATTGCCAATACCAGGAGCATCTCTCCCCAGGTCAAGGAGAGCGTCATAAATGAATTTTACGAAATCTGTCTGGCCCAGCAGTATATTGCAGAGGGTGGTATCGGATATGCCAAGGATCTCCTTGAGAAAGCTCTTGGAACCGACAAGGCTCTCGATGTCATCGGCAAGCTCACTGC
>DFKO01000038.1 GCA_002373855.1 Lachnospiraceae bacterium UBA3643 | reverse complement strand
ATTGATTATAAATCATTTAAGGAGTCCCAGTACGATAAACTGGCTGATATGCTGAGACTCCACATGGATATGGAGTATATATATGGGATACTTGGAGACTCCGGAATATAAGATATATTCCCGGGAGGAATTAAAAAGCATAAAGCCTGACATGCCTGATGAAAACATCGGAAAACTCGTTAAGGCAGGTTGGGACAGGATAGCCAAGCCTCTTGACAGTCTCGGTGTATTTGAGGATCTGATATCAAGGATCGGCATGATATCAGGATCGGCGGATATCGATATCAGAAAAAAAGCAGTCATCATCATGTGCGCCGACAACGGTATCGTAGACGAGGGAGTGAGCCAGTGCGGCCGGGAGGTCACCCTGGCAGTTGCAAGGTCCATGGGTGAGGCCGGGACATCTGTCGGAAAAATGGCAGCGTATGTCCAGGCGGATACCATCCCCGTTGATATAGGCATAGATACTTCTGAAAAGATTGAAGGCGTATTGGACAGGAAAGTAGCCCGGGGTACGAAGGATTTTTATTTAGAACCGGCCATGTCTGATGAAGAGACATTAAAGGCCATATCTGTGGGTATCGATATGGTGAGGATTTGCCGGGATAAAGGTTATCGCCTCATGGCGACCGGGGAGATGGGTATAGGCAATACCACCACCAGCAGCGCAGTTGCTTCAGCTCTCCTAAAGATTAATCCTGACGATATCACAGGGAGAGGCGCAGGTCTTGATGATGCAGGATTATCGAGAAAGCGGACCGTGATCAAAAAGTCCATAGATAAATACGGGCTGTATGAGAAAACACCATTTGAGATATTAAAGACTGTCGGAGGTCTCGATATAGCAGGTCTCGCCGGCGTATGTATAGGCGGAGCACTTTATCATATACCCATAGTTCTCGATGGAGTCATCAGCATGGTATCAGCCCTTGTGGCTGAGAGGCTGGTGCCTGGAGTAAAGGATTATCTTATACCATCCCACAGGGGCAAAGAACCTGCAGTAAATATTCTTTCGGATGCTCTTTCACTTAATCCCGTCATAGAAGGACGGATGGCCCTCGGTGAAGGTACGGGAGCAGTCATGATGTTTGCCCTCCTTGATATGGCAATGTGTATCTATAATGACAGGACATCCTTTGCGGACATTGAGATAGAGGAATACAAGAGGTTTTAAGATTGCTTACAATCATCACAGGCGGCAGCGGCAGCGGAAAATCAGCCTACGGGGAAGATTATATCTGCAGCATGGCCGGAGAAAATAAAAAATATTATATCGCTACCATGAAGCGGGGCGATGATGAGACAAATGAGCGCATAAACCGTCACCGTGCAATGCGGTCCGGTAAAGGCTTTGAGACTGTTGAACAGCCTGTGGATATCGAAGATATTTTTTTGTCACATGATATAGCGCCGGATGAATACGCACTCCTTGAATGTATGTCCAATCTCGTCGCCAATGAGATGTTCAGGGATGGCAAAGTTTATGATGAAGTTTTTGTATTTAAAAAGGTTATGGATGGCATGGAGAAACTGGTAAGTCGGTTTAAGCATCTCGTCATCGTCACCAATAATATCTTTGAAGACGGAGCGGAGTATGATGAATATTCCATGAGTTATATAAGGGCTCTCGGAAATATCAACCGTTCGCTGGCTGCCATGGCAGATGAAGTCACGGAGGTAGTAGTCGGTATCCCTGTAAAGATAAAGGAGACATCTTTAAGTTAAGAGAGTAAATATATTTATGGGACTGATCAGATCATTAATAATTGCATTTTCAATGTACTCAAAAATCCCAATGCCCCGTTTTAAGTGGGAGGAGAGAGACCTTAAGTATGCACTTGGATTCTTTCCCCTTGTAGGCTTAAGTATAGGGCTTGCCATATACGGATGGCAGTATGTGTGCGGACTTTTTTGTATCGTGGATTTATGCCGCATATTTATCACAGTGGCCATCCCCCTTATCATCACGGGAGGTATACATGCAGACGGATTTATGGATACATCTGATGCCTTTTGCTCTTATCAGTCACGGGAGCGTAAGCTTGAGATACTAAAGGACCCCCATATAGGAGCGTTTGCCGTTATCTCTTTTGCCCTGTATGGTCTTTTATATATAGCAGCCTTTTCGCAGATAACCGATACAGATCTTTTAAAGATAATATGCGCAGGATTCTTTTTATCGAGGATACTCAGCGGACTGGCAGGGGTCTCGTTTAAGGGTGCAAAGAAAGAGGGAATGCTCTTTTCATTTACATCCAATACGGACAAAAATGCCGTCAGGATATTTCTTTTGCTTCAGGGAATACTCTGCATCGGATTTATGATATGGACCTGTGTATTACCGGGACTCATTGTATCAGCGTCGGCGCTGCTAAGTCTTGCCTGGTATTACTTTAAATGCAAAAAGGAACTCGGTGGTATCACGGGAGATACAGAAGGATTCTTTCTACTCATATGTCAGCTTTTGATGGCCCTGGTGACAGCCGGGATAAATATATTTTGGATGAGGTAAGTTTGAAAGAAAACGGGTAAATATGAAACTCATAACAGGCGGCAGAGCCCAGGGTAAACTGGACTACGTAAAACAGCATATCGATAAAAATAAAGAATATGTCATATATGACGGATCGATACCGGGTGGAAAGACCGGTGAAAAACAAAGTGGCGACAAAACAGGATATAACAGTTCTGAATATGACAATCCCGGCAGTGACAAAATAATAATTGTCAATCATCTCCATGAATATATCAGAAAGATGATGAGAGATGACAAAGACCCCCGGGAGGAAATTTTTGGATTTATGGATAAATATTATGATGTCATCATAATAAGCGATGAAGTAGGTAACGGCATAGTCCCGACAGATCCTTTTGAGCGGGAGTACAGGGATACGACGGGTCGGATAATGATAGAAGTGGCTAAGAGAGCAGATACCGTGGTCAGAGTGATATGCGGTATAGGCCAGATCATTAAGTGACAGGCAGGACAGAGATTTGAATATTATTTTATGTCATATTTTTGCCTTTATAGCCGGATACATCCTGGATCTCATTATCGGAGATCCCCACAGTATGCCCCATCCCGTCAGGCTGATAGGCAGTCTGATATCATGGCTTGACCGTAAATTAAATAACGGGGATGAGAGGCAGAAGTTATATAAGGGGATATTGACGGTTTTAATCGTGACATCAGTCACCGTGATCGTATCAGGGTTTATCTTGGCAGGAGCATATTTTCTGAATTTTTATATAGGCATCATAGCCGAGAGCATCATGACATATCAGATACTGGCCGTTAAGTCACTACGGGATGAGAGTATGAAGGTATATGACGCCCTAAAGGGTGGCAGTATTTATGAGTCGAGAAAAGCAGTATCCATGATAGTAGGCCGGGATACCGCGGAGCTTGATGAGACAGGTGTCACAAAGGCAGCTGTTGAGACTGTGGCGGAAAATTCATCTGACGGAGTCATTGCGCCAATGATATACCTGGCCATCGGCGGTCCTGTACTTGGATTTTTATACAAGTCTATAAATACCATGGATTCCATGATCGGATATAAAAATGATAAATATATTTATTTCGGCCGGGCAGGGGCAAAGACAGACGATGTAGTGAACTTTATCCCAGCGAGATTGAGCGCACTCCTTATGATATGTGCTGCTTTTATCAGCGGTCAGGATTATGACGGACATGAAGCAACCCGGATTTTTTTAAGGGACAGGTTTAAGCATAAGAGCCCTAACTCGGCCCAGACAGAGTCCGTATGCGCCGGGGCACTTAGGATCAGGCTGGCAGGCCCTGCGTCATATTTTGGCAAAACTATAGAGAAACCGTACATAGGCGATGATTTAAGGCCTGTAGTATATGAAGATATTAAGAGAGCCTGCAGACTCATGTATGTGACATCATTTTTGTGCATG
>DFKO01000211.1 GCA_002373855.1 Lachnospiraceae bacterium UBA3643 | reverse complement strand
TATCCGGGCATGAAGATCCTGGAGTTTGCATTTGATTCCAATGAGGATAATGATTACCTGCCTCACAATTACGACAAGAACTGTGTGGTATATACGGGAACCCACGATAATGATACGACCATAGGCTGGTTTTCTGCTCTTGGCAGAAAAGACAGGGAGTATGCCAAAAAATATCTTGGCATAAAAAATGCAAAGGATATTGCGGGTGCCCTGGTCCGTATGGCTCATATGAGTACGGCTGATACATGTATTATCCCCATGCAGGATTATTTAAAACTTGGAAGTATTTCGAGGATAAACACTCCGTCAACCCTGGGCAACAACTGGGACTGGAGAATGAAAAAAGGTGTCCTGACAGACAAACTCGCAGAGGAGATAGCGGGACTGACAGACCTGTACGGAAGATACAGTAAATAACGGGGAATTCTTATGAAAAACGTAGAGATAGAGCGAAAATATCTCATAAAGAAACTGCCGGACAATCTGGCACAATATGAATCTCACTTAATCGAGCAGGCATATCTGTGTACTGATCCGACGATAAGGGTCAGAAAGAGTGATGACGATTATTATATGACATATAAAGGCAGAGGCCTCCTTGAGAGAACGGAGTACAACCTGCCTTTAAACAAGGATGCGTATGAAAAACTTGTGAAAAAGGCGGAGGGAAATATCATCTCAAAAAGACGCTATGTCATACCGATCGACGGATCGGATCTAAAGATAGAACTTGATGTGTTTGATGATCCTTTTGCACCCCTTATCATGGCAGAAGTAGAGTTTGGCAGCGTGGAGGAATCGGAAGGTTTCATACCGCCTGACTGGTTTGATAAGGAAGTGACAGAGGACCCTGCATATCACAACTCAAATATGGCCATGCGCAAAATTCAGTAAAACCAAGGAGCATAAATTATGAAAAAGAAAGTATTTATAGACGGAAGTGAAGGAACAACGGGACTCCGTATAAATGAGAGATTTGAAAAACGTGATGATATCGAGATACTCCATATACCGAGTGAACTCAGAAAGGACCCGGAGGAGAGAAGGAAATATATAAATGAATCTGATATCACTTTTCTGTGCCTTCCCGACGCTGCTTCAATAGAGGCAGTCAGCCTCATTAATCCTGATAATGACCATACGGTGATCATAGATGCTTCTACGGCTCACAGAACCGAAGAGGGATGGGCATACGGACTCCCGGAACTTGGCCCTTCTTTCAGGGATAATATTAAAAACGGAAAGCGCATTGCCGTGCCGGGATGCTATGCATCAGGATTTATAATGATGGTCTATCCTCTTGTAAAGCTTGGAATCATCGGTGATGATTATCCCGTTGCTGTAAGTGCACTCTCGGGATATTCAGGAGCAGGTAAAAAAGCTATAGCCATGTATGAGTCTCCGGACAAGAGCAATGACCTGTTTGCACCCCGCCAGTATGCTCTCTCCCAGCAGCATAAGCATTTAAAGGAGATGAAGGCTGTATGCGGCCTTAAGAGAGCCCCGCTTTTTACACCTGTAGTAGATGACTACTACAGTGGCATGCTCGTCTCTTTCCCCATATATGCGGATCTGATGAAAAAGAAAATGACACCCGGGGAAGTAAGGGACGCCCTCGCTGATTATTACAAGGGAGAGACATTCATAAAGGTAATGCCTTTGGGCAGCGAGGAGGAACTGTCCGGATTTTATGCAGCCAATGCATATTCGGGGCGGGATGACGCTCAGATTTATGTCACGGGCAACGAGGAGAGGTTGCTTGTATGCTCAAGATTTGACAACCTCGGAAAGGGCGCTTCGGGAGCAGCCATCCAGTGTATGAATATAGTCCTTGGATGCGATGAGACAAAGGGTCTCAGTCTTTGATCAAAAAGTATAAAAATTATTCTTGAATTGATAAAAAAAACGGAATAATATGATATAAGGGAAAGGCTTTTGATAATTGATAACGTTTCGGTTACAGGGGGATACTGAAAATGGAAATGACATATGAACTCCTTAAGGCTTCCCGGGATTTTATGCAGGGAAGAAATGACGGATTATTCAGGGTTTACGAGAGAACTCTTGATGAGGTTTATTTTCTGCTCCAGTTTGTCATGAATGACTCGGCAGGGATAAATGAAGCTCTGGAACAGTTCTACATAAAGATGTCGAGAAATGCGTTCGGCCTTGAAAAGGCGGACATGATATTGTCCTGGATCACAGAATCGGTTTTTGAGCAGACCGGCGAGTGGATCAGAAAAAATGCATCTGATGAGATTGCAGCTGAAAAGAGGGGCGCTTATAAATGTAATAAAGCGATGATGCCCTATCTGCCCGGAATTGAGATAGACGGAGGCGAGGCGATCAGAGCCCTTGAGAATTTCATCACCGAGCTCCCTGTGATTCATAAGCAGACAGCTCTTGCATATTACTACTGCAACATGCCGATGGAAAAAATCACGGAAGTCCTTGAGACCACCAGATTTGAGATATCTGAGCGTATCAATTTTATTGAGAAAACATTAACGGACAGGCTGGCAGAGTATTGTAAGGAGCGTGGAGCGGCAATGCCTCACGTCAATACCCAGCGTATCGGAAAGGCGATTGCGGAGATTTCAAAGCTCTACAGATATCCGTATGCAGAGGAACTGTTTGAAATAATCAGGATAAAAGCAGTTCATTAAAAAGAAAAGGAAATGAGCGCAAGTCCTGTATATGGGACTTATAAAGAATTATAATTAAATAAAGCATTTGATTTAGAGGAGTCGTATGCTTGCGGCTCCTTTACTTATTTAAAAATGGAGATGAATATGAAATACGGTTATTACCTCGGACCATCAGGTTCCGGAAAGACATACAGACTCATATCGGACGTAATCGAAAGATCATTAAAAGAAAAAGACAGAATGTTTTTGATAATTGTGCCTGATCAGTATACGATGGCTACTCAGAAACAGGTCGTTGAGATGCACCCGGCGAAGGGGATTATGAACATTGATGTCCTGAGTTTTGGCAGGCTCTATCACGGTTTGACTGACCAGAAGGGGGCGCCCGAGGAGGTGCTTTTAGATGATACAGGCAAAAACCTGCTCATAAGGAGGGCCGCACTTTTGCTTGAAGGTCAGCTCCCCGCATTAGGCTCATCCCTGGACAAACCGGGATACATACATGAGATAAAGTCGGTCATTTCAGAGCTGATGCAGTACGGATACGGCCCTGATGATATGGAAAAGCTGATAGCCGCATCAGAAGAACGTCCTGCCCTTAAAGAGAGACTAAAGGATATTGCAAAAATCTACAGATCATTTAATGAGTATCGTGTCAGTAAATATATGACAACAGAGGAGAGAAACAATATCCTCGCAGCCGGTATCATCGAAAAAGGCTATATAAATGATACTGTTGTATATTTCGACGGATTTACCGGATTTACACCTGTCCAGATGAATGTCATAAGAGCCATGTTTTTAAGATGTCATGAACTATGGTTTTCGGTAGCAATCGAGGAGGAGGCCTTAAAGGAAAGCTATGAGGGCGAACTGTTTGCTCTGTCCAAAGAAACCATAAGCAGGATCGACAGGCTGGCGGGAGATCTTAAAAATGACACTTTAATCGAAAAGGCGGGAGATATGTGGATGCGTAGAGATGAATCCGGCAGGTCGGCCAGATTTGAAAGTGATGCCATTGCACATATTGAAAGAAATATTTTCAGAAAAAATGCCAAGCCGGCAGATTTTGACGGCAGGGATGTTTATATGTTTATGGCAGACGACCCGAGAAAGGAGCTGATGGCTGTCTGCGCAAGGATCAGGAAACTGATCACCGAAAAGGAAGCACTTTACAGGGATATAGCCATTGTCACCGGGGACCCGGAGACATACGGTCTGTATGCCAAAGAGTGTTTTGAAAAATATGATATCCCTTATTTCCTCGACAGTATGGGCGGAATAGGTGTCAATCCGTTCACTGATTTTATTAAGAGCGGTCTTAAGGTAATAGAAAGGGATTTTTCGTATGACACTGTGATGTCGATGATCAGGACCGGCTTTACGGATATTACTCCTGATGAGGCTGACATTCTGGATAATTATATTTATGCGACAGGCGTGAGGGGCTACTCAAAGTATAAAGGGGATTTCAGGAGAATCCCGGATTATCTCAAAATCATAAACAGTGAAACAGGCAAAAAAGAAATCAGCGAAAAGGGAATAGAGACACTTGGCATGATAAACAGCATCAGAAAAAAGGTGCTGGATATAGTAAGTCCGCTTCTTCCCTTTATGTCAGGAAAGCACAGGGCAGATCATATCACGGAGCAGTTTTATGCATTTATAAAAAACAACTGTTCAGCAAAAAAGATTAATGAATATGTATCATACTTTGCTGAAAAAGGGGATATTGTAAGAGAGAAAGAATACAGCCAGCTCTACGAGAAGATCATCAGTCTGCTTGATGTGATCCACTCGCTTCTGGGGGACGATGAAGTGACTGTGCGGGAATATTCGGAGATCTTTGAAGCGGGCTTAAGTGAGATAAAGATCGGCATGATACCGGGGATAACGGATTATGTGCTCCTCGGAGATATTGAACGCAGCCGTCTGGGCAGTATTAAATATCTGTTTTTCATGGGATTAAACGACGGGATCATACCGGCCAGAACAGGCAAGGGCGGTCTGATATCCGACTCTGACAGAGAGTTTTTTGCCGAGAGGGAGGATATCACTTTGGCACCTTCTCCAAAGGAAAAGATCTACACCCAGCGTTTTTATCTGTATCTCAACATGACAAAACCTTCAAGAGAGCTTTATCTGTCATATTCGGGAGCGGGCAGTGACGGCAAGGCAAAGCGCCCGTCATACCTTGTGGACAGGATAAAGGAGATGCTCCCCGGGATCAGTGTCAACTTTGATCATCATGAAGACGATAAACCGGCAGGAGAAAACCAACTGTTTGACAGATTTGCGGAGTATCTGAGGAAATATGCAAGGGGACTGTGCGACTATGAGGAACTGGCTGATCTTTATCTTTTCTGTCTCATAAAAGATAAAGACAGGACTGAGGAGATTATCCGTCACGGCTTTAAGCGATATGAGAGCAGCAATTTACAAAGAGAGACTGTTCATGCAATCTATGGAAATGAATTAAAGAACAGTGTGACCAGACTTGAAAGATTTGCCGCCTGCGCTTGCTCACATTTTCTTAAGTACGGACTTAATTTAAACGACCGGGAGAGCCCTGAGCTCCGGGAATATGACAACGGAAGTCTCATGCATAATACGCTGAAAAGATTTTCGGATATGATCGAAGGGGATAATAAAAGATGGAGTGATTTAAACGAAGAAGAGCAGGATAAATATATCTCAAAGGCTTTTGAAGATGAACTGGCATCCGGTGAAGAGAGTAAATATGATTTATCAGGCGTTAACCGTTATGAAAGAGACAGAGTCAGAAATATACTTGGCATAACGGTAAAAACCGTAGGTAAACAGCTAAAAAAATGTGCATATAATCCGCTCTTTACAGAGATGAATATAGACGAGGATGTGGACGGAGATTTCGGAGATGATGAATCAATGAAAATAACCGGTAAGATAGACCGAGTCGATGTCCTAAAAGATAAGGAGTCACAGACAGCATATCTGAGGGTGATTGATTATAAATCAAGCAGCTCAAAGGATATAGAACCGGGAGATTTCTTTGAAGGACTGTCACTCCAGCTCATGCTGTATATGAACAGTGCACTTAAAACACTGGGTAAAGAATATGAAAAAGTAGTACCTGCCGGTATGTATTATTATCATCTGATAAATCCAATCGTGGAGGCTGATCCGGCAAGCCCGGAGCCCGATGATGAAGCTCTTGAAAAGAGTATAGGCAAAGAACTCGTTATGACGGGACTCACCCTTGATGATGTCCGGTATGACATACTGACCGATATAGCAAAGGGCGAAAACGGTAAATCGGAGATATACAAAAATGTCGGAGTAAAGGACGGCAGGCTCGTAAATCATGATTCTGTTGTGAGCCTTGAGGACATGAATAAACTGCTGGGTTATACGGATGAAAAGATATGTGAGCTGACAAAGGATATATTTGACGGCAGGATCGGTGCATTTCCCAAAGGAAAAAAGACATGCGAGTATTGTATATACAGTGACGTGTGCGGTTTTGACAGAAAGATGCCTGGATGCGAGTTAAAGGATGTACCCACGATGTCCGTCTCGGATGTCTTGCTTAAAATTGATGAAAAGCATGGAATATCCCATTCGGATGAAGGGGAAAATGAACCGGAAAAAGGGGAGGAGGCCTGAAAATGGGAAAAGTAAAATTTTCTGACGAGCAGCAGAGTGTAATAGATATGCGCGGGGCAAATCTCCTGGTATCGGCAGCTGCGGGAAGCGGCAAGACAGAAGTACTCGCAGAGCGTATAGTAGAGCTGATCATGGATAAGGATCATCCTGTGAGCATAGACAGGATGGTGGTTCTCACATTTACAGAGGCGGCAGCCTCTGAAATGAGAGAGCGTGTGACAGGTAAACTCATAGACAGACTAAAGGATAATCCGGAGGATGAGAGGCTGTATGCTCAGTCGCTCCTTGTCCAGAATGCCCTGATCACAACGATAGACAGTTTCTGTCTGTTTATCATACATAACAATTTCTCTGATATTGGTATTGATCCGGGATTCCGCGTCCTCGATCAGGGTGAAAAGAGTCTGATCTTAAAAGAGACTTTTGATGAAATCCTTGAGGAAAGTCTGGAAAACGGTGATACATCAGAAGAAACAAAACTGATTCTCGATACCCTGACCGGCAGACCGGCAGATCTGGAGGATATGGTTTTATCTTTTGCAGGATTTTTATTCAGTACTCCCGACAGGGATGAGTGGATAAAAGAGGCCCTTAAATGTTATACAGCGGACACTGAGGACGAAATGTATGCCACGCCTCTGTTTCAGTCGGTATTTAATGAGGCTCTGATGATAGTGTCCGATGCTGTCACTATGGCAAAGGGACTTAAAAAGTATTGCGATAAATATGCAGACGAGATTGAACAGTCAGATGCAGATGCTATTAATAATATCCTTGAGCAGCTTGAGAATATGGCGAGGGCAGAGGACATTGGTGAACTTATCAAAAAGGTTAAATTGTTTGACAACAAAAGCCTTGGCAGAAAGAAATACGACAGAAAGACGTATATATCTGATGTAAAGAAAAAAATAAAAGGCTTTGTCGATGATATATCAAAGAAAAAACTGAATTTCAATCCGGAGACGGTAATTGATGACGGCAAGAAAATGGCAGGTGTACTTAAGGCATTTATTGACTTCACGGTGCGGTTTATGGATGCTTTTGATGCGGCAAAGCGTGACAGAAACGTTATTGACTTTGTGGATATGGAGAGGCTGGCCCTGAAAATTCTCTCGGATAAAGATGATCCTAAAAAGCCTTCAAAGACCGCGGCTGAGTACAGGGATTATTTTGAAGTGATCATGGTTGATGAGTATCAGGATTCAAATGCTCTACAGGAAAGTATACTGACAAAAATCTGCAGAGATAATAATTATTTCATGGTAGGTGACGTAAAGCAGAGTATATACAGGTTCAGAGGGGCGTGTCCCGATATCTTTACAGGCAAGTACCTGACATATGGAAAAGAAGGCAGGGATATCAGGATTGACTTAAATAAAAACTACCGAAGCAGAAGTGCCGTTCTTGATTTTGCAAACATGATTTTTGAAAATGTGATGAACAGATTTACATGCGGAGGGATCGATTATGATGATAGTGCCAGATTATATTATGGCGCAGTGAATTATGATGTGTCTGACGATAAAGAGCCTGAAGTGATCTTTTTTGATGAGACCGATCTTAAGGAAAGCGGACTGTCAGAAAGCGTCAGCTCTGTCGAATGTGAAGCGGCCATCATAGCCGGCAGGATAAATGCTCTCTTTGAGGAAAACTATATGGTGACTGAAAAGGACGGTACCAGGAGAGAACTTAAATATTCCGATATAGTCATCCTGCTCCGTGTTGAGAAGGATATTAACAATGTGATAAAAGAGGTCCTTGAAAAGAATGGTATACCTGCATATGCAGCTGAAAAGAGGGGATACTTCTCGGCTACGGAAGTGACATCGCTACTTTCATATCTCTCTGTACTTGACAATCCCCGAAATGATATTGATTTTTACGGTGTACTCACAGGGGATATAGGTGGATTCAGCCCGGAGGAGATAGCCAAAATGCGCATCGGCAGACAAAAGGGCGCGAGTCTCTATGATGATTTTGCAGGCTGTAGTGATGAGAGATTTATTCAAAGAAAAAACAGACTCATGGAGAAACTCGAAAGACACGGAAAGATGTCAAAATACATGTCTTTGCGTGAACTCCTTGAAAAAATCCTTGAGGATACCGATTATCTCATTCATATGACAGCCCTGCCGTCAGGCGAAAAGCGCAGAGCCAATATACTGGCACTCCTTGAAAAAGCTACCGATTTTGAAAAGACAAGCTACCACGGACTCTTTCAGTTTAACAGATATATCCGGTCATTAAGGGCCAGAGAGGTAGATGAGGGTGAGGCAGGTACGATCACTGACGGTGATAACGTGGTCCGGATAATGAGCATGCATAAAAGCAAGGGACTGGAGTTTCCTGTAGTATTTGTATCAGGCCTTGGCAAACAGTACAATGCCATGGATCAGAAAGGCCGGGTGCTCTATGACAGGGAGTATGGTATGGCAGCGGATATAATTGATACAGGCAGACGGACCAGAAAAAGGGATGTCAGAAAAAATGCAGTTGCATCTGTGATTAAAAATGCTGACAGGGCGGAAGCCATGCGGCTTATCTATGTAGCCCTTACAAGAGCCAGGGAGAAGCTGATAGTCACAGGATGCGAGAAGGCAGATATCCTTGATAAAATGCCGGAGCCGGGCACCCTGCTTAACTCGGATATTCAGGGATATGATAATGCATTTAAGCTGATACTCGCTGCTATTTACAACGAAGGTCTCCAGGATCGTCTGATCATAAGGACAGGTGTTGATGATCTCATAATCACGGATGATATGAGAAACAGGGAAATGAGTCGCAGAAAAGAGGTCCTCATTAATAATGGCGGCAGTGAAGCATCAGCCGAAAAGAGCCTGGATCCGAAGGTAAAAGAAGAATATGAAGAAGGTTTACATCCAAAGTACGAGGGCGAGTATCTTGACGGTCTTTATATTAAGACGAGCGTATCAGCCATAAAGATGAAACATTATGAGGAGACTGAAAGTTTCCACCGGGAATATGAGGCAAAGGAGGAGAGCAAAGATATCTTCGAAAACGAGGCTGTACCGTCATTCGCGGTGGACGGAAGCGAGAGTCCTTTTATGAATATGGGAGCTGCAAAGGGAAGTGCGACCCACCGTGTAATGGAACTCCTTGATTTTTCAAAGACAGGAGATCTCACCGGAAAAGAAAGAAGAGAATATATCACCGAATGCATAAAACAATTTGATGAGAAAGGCTTGCTGGAAAAAGGCTACAGAGACATTGTTGATGTGGATAAATGCAGCGCATTTTTTGATACAGACCTGGCAAAGAGGATGTGCAGGGCTGATAAAGAGGGTAAGCTCTTTAAGGAAAAATCATTTTTCCTTGGCAAGAAGGCCAGTGAGATTGAGAAGAGATTTCCTGACAGTGAGAATATAATCGTCCAGGGTATCATTGATGCATATTTTGTGGAGAATGGCAGTGTTGTGATCATGGATTACAAGACTGACAGGGTAAACAATGGAGATGAACTGGCGGACAAGTATGAAAGCCAGCTGGAACTCTATAAAGAGGCGGTGGAGAGGATAACCGGATACAATGTATCGGAGACGATAATTTATTCATTCCGGCTTGATGAGGAGATACCGGTCTGACCCATAAAAATCAAAGATTTGCTAAAGCTGACAGAGCACTCATTTTCTTGTAAAAAATGAGTGCTTTTGTTATAATAATACGGTCTGAGACGTTTTATTTTGCGGATAAAATCAAGTTGCCCGGAGTTACAGATTCATGCTTAAAATGACTGAAGAAATCAATGAGATTATGGACATCGGATATGCCATGGCTACCGAGAAATATTTCCAGCGTCTTTTTGATTTGCTTTTAAAAGCCAGTATGAAATTTACAGGAGCCGATTCGGGTGAGATATTTGTCACCGATCAGCGCCGCTTTACTACGATTATTCATGTCAACAAGACTCTTGATAAGCGGGGGGACCATTATGATCCCATCGAGGAGTATATTGATATCAGAGCCATGAATATGGTGACTTATGCCGTGTCTCACAGAGATGTCCTTAACATTGAGGATATATATGTTGAGAAGCAGTTTGAGACTTTAAAAATAAAAGAATTTGACAAGTATCATGAGTACAGGACCAAGTCGGTAATGGTCGTTCCGATATATGAAATAGGCAGCAAGATCATCGGTGTCATGCGACTGATCAACTGCACTGACGATGACGGTAATCTGGTATCATTTCCGTCAGAGTATGAGAAACTGGTAGGCTCACTTACGAGCCAGATGTCCATATCACTTACGACAATGCAGAAGATGCAGGAGATGGACGAGCTCCTTGATTCGTTTGTCAAATCGATGACGACCGCAATCGATGCCCGTACCCCGTACAATGCCAACCATACAAAGAATGTGGCAAAGTACTGTGAGAAGGTCGTAGAGTATATGAACATGCTCCATACAAGAGGAGAGTTCAGAGAGTTCATAAGTGAGGACGATAAAGAACAGCTCCTGATGGCTGCGAGACTCCATGACCTTGGCAAGATGATCACGCCGAGAGAAGTTCTTAATAAAGCAACGAGACTCGGCATTTTGTATGACGGTCTGGTGGCCAGACTCCAGAAGATACAGCTGATGCTGAAGATCGACATGCTTGAAGGCAGGCTCGACAAGGCGGACTGGACCATGGAGGACCTGCGCCTGACAAACTTCCTTGAGGAACTCCCTCAGCTTAATATCAAGGGACGACTCGAGCCCGGAGAAGTTGAACGTATTAAATATATGGGAACCAAGATATACAAGGACCCGGACGGTAAAGAGATAGAATATCTGACTGTCGAGGAAGTAAAGAGTCTAAGTATAGCAAAAGGTACGCTTACAGCAGAAGAGAGAAAAATTGTAGAGCAGCACGTTGTATTTACCGACAAGATGCTCGCCGAGATCAAGTTTAATGAAAAATATGACAGAGTCAGAAAGATAGCCTCATGTCACCATGAATATCTTGATGGGACGGGATATCCCAACCATCTGAGGGCAGAGGACCTGGATATGCTGACAAGGATTCTGACCATTGTCGATATATACGACTCCTTAACCAGTACAGACAGACCGTATAAAGGTACGGTACCGCCTCCGAAAGCCATCAAGATACTTGAGGAGATGGCTCACGAAGGTAAGCTGGACATCGAACTTGTCGGTGTCATCAGCGACTGCATGTGGGAGATGGAGAAAAATAAAGTTTCAGATTTAGTATAAATAACGGAGTTTGGTTTTATGTTTGGCTATGTTTTGTTTGATCTTGACGGTACTCTGACAGATCCGAAAGAGGGTATATGCAAGTCAGTGCAGTATGCTCTTCACAGATTGGGGATAGAGGAACCGGATATAGATAAGCTTGAGCCATTCATCGGACCACCCTTAAAGGACAGCTTTACGAGCTTTTATGGTTTTGATGATGAAAAGGCTCTTAAAGCTGTTAGTTTTTACAGAGAGAGATTTTCCGAGGTCGGTTTATATGAAAACAAGCTTTATCCAGGGATCGACAATCTCTTAAAGAGCCTAAAGGAAAAGGGGATGAAGACAGCGATAGCGTCTTCAAAACCTACGGTCTTTGTAGAGAAGATTCTTAAGTATTTTAAAATCGATAAATATTTTGATGTAGTCATCGGCAGTGAACTGGACGGCAGCCGTTCCGATAAATCCGAAGTGGTAAAGGAAGCACTGCTGTCTCTGTATTACGGCACAGATCACTCTGATAAAGGCATACATGATTTTGGCGAAGATGCACAGGAATATAAATCAAAGACTGTAATGGTCGGAGACCGTAAGTTTGATATAAAAGGCGCCAAAGATATGGGGGTATATGCAGCAGGCGTCAGCTATGGATACGGCAGCAGGGACGAACTAAAGAAAGCGGGTGCCGATAATATTTCCGGCACAGTCGATAAGCTGACGGAATTTTTGACAGGTCAGAAAATAAAAAAAGAAATACCTGAAAAGTTCAGGAGGCAGACAGAGCCTCCGAAAGGATCATTTTTAAGAGCGATATATGTGCTTACACCGTTTGCGCTTTACTATCTCTCTAATGTAGCGGCCATGTCCATAATGCTCGGCTATTATAACCGGGTAGCGGCGAGAGGCGGTACCTTAAGTGAAAAGTTCTGGGGTGTTAACGGCGAGTATGCATCCGGATACATCAGCGGTATATCAATGCTGATTGGCGGACTCGTAATACTCCTTATGTATATTAAGACCGACAGGGTTAATATCGCATTTAAAGAGAAAAAGTCTGTTTATATCACGCTTCTCTCCATACCGGCAGGTGCGGGATGCGCACTGTTTTTAAATCTCCTTGCGGGAAATCTGTGTCGTATCATTCCGGCCCTCTCGGGATATATGAAGGATGCGACATACAACAACTCAATCCCTGTTGTGGTAGGCGCGCTGATATATGTGATCATATCTCCGGTAGTTGAGGAGATACTCTTCAGATATCTGATATTTGGCAGAGCGGAGAAGACCCTTGGCACAAAGATCGCGATGTTTGCATCGGCTCTTTTCTTTGGTCTTTATCATGGCAATCTGCTCCAGGGTATATATGCATTCATAATGGGATATCTCATGGTTTATGCATATAAAAAAGCAGACAATCTGATCACGTCAGTCGTATTTCATATGACAGCCAATGCAGTCATTTATTTTCTGCCATGTCTCCCGGAGAAGATCACCGGTATCGCAACGGGATATCCGGCAATGGCCCTTTATCTGATCATGGGAGTGGCTGCCATGTACGGTATCGCCAATTCAAAGTGGATGGTTGACAGGGAAAAGTAACATGAACTCTTATGATTTTGAAAAATATAAATTTGATAAAAGACATGTAACAGATGTTTTTAATGAATATGTAAAAGCCTATGATGCGGAGAATCCAAAAGTAGCCCTTAAGATATCCCATACAGGCAGGGTTGCGGCCATCAGCCGGGATATAGCAAAGTCCCTTAATTTATCAGATGCGGAAGCGGATTTCGCATGGCTTGCGGGAATGCTCCATGATATAGGCCGATTTGAACAGCTGCGCAGATATAATACTTTTGCTGATGCAAAGTCAGTCGATCATGCACTTCTTGGGTGCGAAATACTGTTTGAGGACGGCCTTATCAGAAAGTTTACGGAAGATGACAGCCTTGATGATCTGCTACGTACGGTTATCGGCAACCACAGTGTTTATATACTGCCTGAGCTTGGCGATACGGAGAAAATGTTTGCACAGATACTCAGGGATGCGGACAAGATAGATATCTTCAGGGTTCAGATAGATACACCGATGTCTGAGATATATGATGTGTCAGAATATGATCTGACACATTCCTCTGTGACCGAAGCTGTGATGGAGAGCTTTTTTGAAAAGCATGCAACGAAGAGGTCATTAAAGCAGAGCCCTGTGGATTATGTGGTAGGACATATATCCCTGGCATTTGAACTGGTCTATCCAAGGTCCAGACAGATAGCAAGGGAGCAGGGATATTTAGAGAAACTGATGCTGTTTGAGACTCAGGATGAGAAAGCAAAAAAGCAGCTTAAGGAAGTATATGATTTCATGCATGAGTGGCTTGATAATAATTAATATGGAGATGATGCAAAATGTCACTTGTTGAATACAACAAAGCTTTAAAGCTTGGAGAAAAAGAATACAGGGCAGCTGTCTCAAAAGGACAGTCACCGTATCTGCCGGTGCTTGATGATATTTTAGAGCATGTGAGGACAGACGCCCAGGTATCCCTGGGACTGGTATCAGTGCCCATATCATCGGTAGTCGGTACATACAGCGCGGGCAGGACCACGGCTTTTGCCAGAAACTTTATGCCCATACTTGAAAACGGATCGGAGTTTGCCACAAAATGGGGAGCTCTTTATGATGCTCTTGAGGAAGAGGGACTCAGAGATCCGATCAAGGCATATGAATTTAATAATAAGTTTTATGTGATGGAGGGCAACAAGAGAGTCAGTGTCCTTAAATACATGGGGGCTGTAAGCGTAGAAGCCAATGTGACGAGAGTCATCCCAAAGAAGGATGAGAATGATCCCGAGATCAGAAAATATTATGAGTTTCTCGACTTTTATGAGCTGACAGGGATCAATTATGTGAATGTACTTAAAGAGGGTACATATCAGAAGCTCCTCATAGGCACAGGCCATGACCTGACAACAAAGTGGTCAGAGGAGGACAAGCAGGATTTTAACTCTGTATATTACTATTTCGATCACGAATTCAGGATAAAGAATCAGGACAGGCTGGCAATAGGCTCGGGAGATGCATTTGCGGCGTATCTTGAAATCTACAGCTACGAGGATGCAAAGAAAAAAACAGAGGGAGAATTCCGTAA
>DFKO01000035.1 GCA_002373855.1 Lachnospiraceae bacterium UBA3643 | reverse complement strand
ACCGGTCTTCCATGCGAGGAGATTATGAAATTTGATTACAACTTCAAAAATTATGATTTTAGATTAGTTATTTATATAGTGATCCTCAATGTACTGGGAGTTCTGATCATGGCTTCGGCAATAAATGCTTCGGATATTAAGGACCCTCAGGTTGTGAGACAGATTATGGGTTCTTTTGCGGGTTTCACTGTGTGTATCCTGATCTCCCTGATTGACTACAGATTTATATTGAAACAGGCAAACCTGATATATCTGTTTTCTGTTCTTATGCTCCTGGGTGTAAAAATCTATGGTACAGCTTCCGGACATGGAGCGGTAAGATGGATACAGGTGCCTGTTCTGGGACAGGTTCAGCCGGCAGAGTTTGTTAAAATAGGACTTATCATTTTTTTTGCCAGATATTTTTATAAAAACAGGGAGCGTATTAATTCGCTGCATGTCATTATCATGGCATTTGTGTTTTACGCGATTCCGATACTTTTGGTGCTTTTGCAGCCCAATCTCAGTACTGCGATCATTATGACGGTCATTATTGCCGCCATGGTTTATGCTTCGAATATCAGCTTTAAGTGGATAATGGGAGTTGTGCTGATCATTGTTCCCTTTGCGCTTATATTTATATATCTGTTTAAATCCGGTCTGTATGACAGAATTCCGCTTCTCCAGGGCTATCAGGCGGAGAGAATACGCACCTTCCTTAACCCGTCGGAAAATACTCAGACCTTCTATCAGCAGATGTATTCCATTATGGCCATAGGCTCAGGGCAGTTTGCCGGAAAAGGACTTAATAATGATTCCATCTTTTCTGTAAAGAACGGTAATTTCCTGGCTGAGGAGGATAATGACTTTATTTTTGCGGTTATCGGAGAAGAGTTTGGTTTCCGGGGCTCTGTATTTATTGTTATTATGTTCTTGTTGATTATTCTTGAATGTCTTATAATAGCATCAAAGGCAAAAAAGTTGGGCGGACGTCTTATTTGTGTGGGCATGATGGCGTGGATAGGGTTTCAGACCTATACCAACATCGCAGTAGCCACGGGTATTTTTCCTAATACCGGAATAACGCTTCCTTTCTTTTCCAGAGGTGCGAGCTCCCTGATTTCGGTCTATATAGGACTGGGTTTAGTGCTTAATGTTGCACTGCAGCGAAAAGAGGGCGGAGGTTTAATCTGATCCGATCCGGAAAGGTTTTGAAATGAATGTTGGATTGATAGCACATGATACAAAGAAAAAACTGATGCAGAATTTCTGTATAGCATATCGTGGTATACTCAGTAAGCATGAACTCTATGCAACCGGAACCACCGGTTTGCTTGTTGAGGAAGTGACAAATCTCCGTATACATAAATTTCTTCCGGGAGAAACCGGAGGAGCCAGACAGCTTGCTTCACAGATAGAACAGGGCAATCTTGATATGGTGATTTTTTTAAGGGATCCGCTTCATGTTAAGGCTCAGGAGCCGGAGGTCAACTCAGTGGTGCAGCTTTGCGATACCTACAATATCCCCATTGCTACCAATCTTGCCACTGCAGAGCTTCTTATCAAGGCTTTGGAGAGAGGCGATCTTGAGTGGAGAAATATCTAAGGAAAATATATGACTTATAGCATTATTACTCGTGAAATAAAAAGAAGATCCGGAGGAAGCTGTATCCGTACAGCACTTCCGGTTCTTTTATGTCTTATGTTTCTGACGGGCTGCGGACAGAAGCTTGAAAACAGATACAATGTGGATGAGGGACTTTTACGTATGAATTCCGTCAATACGAGTCTGACTGAAGGTGTTCATGCGCAGGGCTTTTCGGTGGGGCTGGCCCTTCCTGACAACACAAATTATAACTCCGAGGATATCACTGCAGAGGCAGCACTTCTCGTGGAGTATGGCAAAGATGATCCGAAAGCCATTGCCTATAAGAATCCTTATGCCAGGACATATCAGGCAAGTATCACCAAGGTTATGTCGGCTCTTGTGTGTTTAAGACATATAGATGATCTCAGTCAGGAGTTTACCATAACCAAAAATTCAACCATCAATGTTTCAGGTTCATCAAGGGCGTGGCTCAGAACCGGAGAGACCTTGACGATAGAAGATCTTTTATATGGCATGCTGGTACCATCAGGAAATGATGCAGCGGTGGCTGTTGCTGAAGCTACCTGCGGATCTCTGGATGCCTTTATTGAGGAGATGAACAGGACAGCTCTTGAAATAGGTGCTACAGGAACTCACTTTGTGAATCCTCATGGACTCCCGGATGATAACCACTATACAACACCCTTTGATATCTATCTCACCATGAATGAGGCTCTAAAGTATGATGTCTTCAGAAAGATTGTGGGAACCATAAGCTACAGCCCGAAGTATAAGGATTCAAACGGTGTTGCTAAAACCCAGGACTGGGCCGGCACCAACAGGTATCTGCTGGGAGAAGCGGCTTCCCCGGATGGCATAAAGGTTCTCGGGGGAAAGACAGGTACTACCAATGCCGCAGGCTATTGTCTCACAACTGCTGCGGAAAAAGTGTCCACGGGAGAAGAGTATATAGGCACTGTTATGAAGGCATCTTCAAAGGATGAGCTTTATAATAATATGACGGCACTTCTTCAAAAAATACATTAAACAGATGCGGAAACAAAGATCTGTTTAGGTGATTTTTATACAAAAAAGGGTGTGGTACATAAGGCTTTAATTGGTAATTGTTGCTTGAATTAGACCGTTTAATGTACTATACTGAAACTACAAAGTTTAGGAGGTACTTGACTATGGTACAGTTGATTGTAGGCAAGAGGGGCAAAGGAAAGACAAAACAGCTTCTTGATAAGGCAAACGCAGTTGTTAAGGAAGCAAACGGAAATGTAGATTTTCTTGATAAATCTGCACAGCATATGTATGAACTCAACAATAAGATCCGTCTTATAAATGTTAATGAATATCCTATTGATTCTGAGGATGCATTTGTGGGTTTCGTAAGTGGTATCATTTCTCAGGATCATGATCTCGAGTATATGTTCCTCGACAGTTTCCTTAAGCTTTCATCTTTGGAGGGTGCAGACATTTCAAATTGCATCAAGCGTCTTGAAGACCTTGGCGAGAAGTATAAGATAACATTTGTTATAAGTGTTTCTATGGATGCTGACGAGCTTCCGGACAGTGTTAAGAAGGATGTAGCTATTTCACTTTAATCAAGATTTCAGACAATGGCAGCTAAAGATACATCTAACGTTATAAAACATAATAATTTGCCTAAGATCAATGTAGGGATGGTAATCTTCGTGATTATCAGTCTCTACATTGTTTTTAGTGTATATTCATATATCAAGAGAGACCAGATAAGATATTATGAGGTGCTGGAAGGCAGTATAGTAAGGCAGGAACAGTATACGGGGGTTGCCCTAAGGGAAGAGGAAGCTGTGGATGCGGTTTCTTCGGGATATATACACTACTATATCCAGGACGGAAAACGTGTGGCTGTAGGCTCAGCCGTATATACTGTGGATGAAACCGGTTCTCTGGAATCATATCTGAAAGAGCATCCTGAACTTACCCAGGAGCTGTCAAACGAACAGGTAGCAGATATCAGATATAAGCTTTCGGATTTTTCGCAATCATTTAAAAACATCAATTATTCCGATCTGTATAATGCAAAGATTTCCCTGGATGCCGCAACATTGGAGTATTCAAGTATCTCGAACACTCAGGATCTGGATTCGGTATTGTCACAGCTTGGAATAAATTACTCGCGTATTACTGCTGAAAAGGCAGGCGTTGTATCTTATTCCATTGACGGGTATGAGAATCTGACACCGGATGCGGTTAAGGAAGACATGTTTTTTATGAATGGGTACAAGATGAATATCACAAAGCCCGGAGACCTGGTTGAGGGTGGTGTTCCTGTTTATAAATTGATAACAAGCTCCAACTGGTCCATCGCTTTCCCGGTGGATGAGGAGATTAAAGAGAAGTATCGTGATACACACAAGGTAAAAGTACATTTTACTGATAAGGATCTTTATACCAATGCTACATTGGATATATATACAGCCGCGGACGGACAGGAATACGGTCAGCTTTC
>DFKO01000134.1 GCA_002373855.1 Lachnospiraceae bacterium UBA3643 | reverse complement strand
GGAAAAAGAACAGTGTCACAATGATTGGCAGGAAGCTGAGCACACTGCCGACACCGGCAAATATTCCGTCCACAACAAGGCTCTTTAGCCCCTCGTTGACTCCCAGGGATACAAGGCCATCAGATACCAAAGCAGTAAGTGCGTCAACACCCATCTCGAGGAGTCCCTGAAGCCACGCTCCTATCACATTAAATGTGAGCCAGAATACAAGCGCCATTATGCAGATAAATGCCGGGATAGCCGTATACTTTCCTGTCAGGATGGTATCTATCTTTTTACTCCTTATCCGCTCCTTGCTCTCCCTCGGCTTATGGACAGCTGCCTTACATACTTTATGTATAAAAGTAAAACGCATATCGGCTATGGCTGCCGCCCTGTCAAGGCCGCCCTCCGATTCCATCTGGAGTACGATATGCTCCACCATGTCTTTTTCATTATCATCAAGATCAAGGAGAGTCATTATCTGCTCGTCCCCTTCTATCACCTTGGATGCCGCAAATCTTATCGGCAGTTTTGCTCTCTTTGCATGGTCTTCTATAAGATGACTGATCGCATGCAGCGCCCTGTGAACAGCACCGCCCTTGTCATTCTCATCGCAAAAATCCTGACGAAGAGGCTTTTCCCTGTAATGGGCCACATGAAGTGCATGTTCTATCAGCTCGTCCACACCGGAATTTTTTGCTGCGGATATGGGCACCACCGGTACACCGAGCATGGCCTCCATATCATTGACATATACTGTACCGCCGTTTGCAGCCATCTCGTCCATCATATTGAGAGCCACAACCATGGGCACGTCCATCTCAAGGAGCTGCATGGTCAGATAGAGGTTTCTCTCTATATTCATGGCATCGACTATATTTATGATAGCCTCCGGCTTTTCATTCAGCACAAAATTGCGGGATACTATCTCCTCCTTGCTGTATGGCGACATTGAATAAATACCCGGAAGATCCGTGACAAGTGTATTGTTATGACCTTTTATCTGGCCGTCTTTCCGGTCTACCGTCACCCCCGGGAAATTGCCCACATGCTGGTTAGAGCCGGTGAGCTGGTTAAAGAGTGTCGTCTTGCCGCAGTTCTGGTTACCGACGAGTGCAAAATGAAGAATGGCATCATCAGGTAGCGGATCGCCGCTTCCCTTAGGATGAAATTTTCCGCCTTCACCAAGACCTGGATGCTCTGTTTTTTTATGTTTTTTCTTTTCTGCCTCGCCCTGCTTTTTCTCTGTAAGAGGTTCTATGTCTATCTGCTCTGCATCTGCCAATCGCAGTGTCAGCTCATATCCGTGTATCAACAGTTCCACCGGGTCTCCCATGGGAGCATATTTTACTACGGTGACTTCCGCTCCCGGTATCACTCCCATATCGAGGAAATGCTGCCTCAGCGCTCCCTCTCCGCCTACTGTTTTAATTATTCCGGTTTTTCCGGGCTGTAATTCTTTTAGTGTCATAGTTTAATCCCAAATAAAAAATGTGTTAGTTCTGGCTAACACATTCTATCACATCTTTTTAATAATGTATAACAGGTTTTATACAGTGAGTATTTCCAGAAGTCTGATCCTTTTTCCAAATCCGGATTCCTTTACTGTGTTTATCAGGATTTTATACGCCCCGGTGATTATACCGACTTCTTCCTCCCCGGGCATTGCATCGTTATATATGTACGCTTCATATATCCCGATAAATCCAAGGGCATCGGCAGGTACCCTGCCGGCTATTCTCTCTGAATATTCCTCCAGGGTCTCCCCGGGACTTATCTCAAATCCAAGGATTTTTATGATGTGCATATTTTTTCTGTACATTGTGACAAATTTATCTTTGTCACTCATATTCATATATTTAATCTTCTTAATCAGTATGATCAGTCCGGCCAGGGTACATGCTGTTCCAATGGCAGAGACAACAAAAATAAGAACAGCTTTCCAAGGGAACGGACTGTTTTCTTTCCCATCCTCCCGGTTCATCTCGGGAATATAAATATCAGGTTCCGATACTGATTCTCCCTGATAATCTGTTTCGGCTTCGGCATCATCTGTCTCCAGAGTAGTTTTCCATCGCTGGGTTATCTTATATCCGGGTGTCGGTTCAAACGGGATCCAGCCAAAGCCTTCCATATAACATTCCGGCCATGCATGGGCTCTGTCCGCCGGAACCGATACGGTATTATATTTATCGGACTTAACCCTGAACCCCTGGACGAATCTGGCAGGGATACCCTCTGCCCTTGCGAGGAGTACAAATGCAGTGGCATAGTGGGTGCAGTATCCTGTCTGTGTTTCAAATATCAGATAATCAAGATACTCTGACGGTGTATCCACATCCCCCGGCATCTCGCCCGGAGTTTTTGAGTATGTCATTGAAGAAAGAAGGGCCTCGATTCTCCTTAACTTTTCAATATCACTGTCTGCGCCCTCAAGGAGTTCGTCAAGATATACGTTCATTTCCGGTGAGATTTCAGTCTCTGGCAGATATATTTCACGCATCTTTTCCCTGTACTTAAGATATGCATCATATGAATACATGGGTGAATCCGAAAGTCTGTTATTTATGAGTATTTCATCCCATATATATCTGTCATCTTCACAACGTTTTGCCATCAGTTCTTCAAATACAGGGCTGTCGCTGTTTATGTAATAATAATTCACATCGTAAGAATCATCATATACAAGCATCGTGTCAAACAATAAATCACCGCCGGATTCATAAACATTTATATCAGTATATGCAGGTGTGACTCCCGTAGTTTTGCACGGTGCAAATACGTGGGAAGACTCCATATCCTTTATGTTTACCGTGATAAAGCCACTCCTGTAATAATCATAATAAACAGCATCTTCTGCCAGAGCCACACTATATTGCAGTTCCAATATATCCATGACAGAATCATATCCCGTCTCTGTATATGACTTTATCCACTCCGTTCCCGTATATGTATCAAAAGTCTTTCCGCCCAGATAAAGACGCAGCGGTGCATTGGCTCCAAAAGAGATATCCATCACTGTTTTGTCACTGCTTTTTATATCACCGTCAAATCCTGTATCCTCTGCAAATCCTATGAAAGCATCACCGTAATCAGTCTGTTTTCCTCTTGATAAATATCTCTCCAGTTTATCAATGTTCTCTTTTGCAAATTCCGCAATACGCATCACAAAGGCCCAGTCATACGGCTTATCTGATACAGGCATGATAAAGATAACGCCTGTCAGAATTATGATAAACGGAGATATAAATACAAGATGACACTTATGCTCTGTGCCGCCTTGTTTTTTCCAGTGAAGCTGTATCTCATCTGCGAGCACAACAAATGCAAAGCCAAACGAAAAAGCACATATTATCTTTAACGGATCATATCCCCTGAACATCGAAACCAGTAGAGATGCCAGACCGGATATAGCCAGGATAATCCTGCCCGGCTCGGTAAGGCAGATAAGTTTGCCGGCTATAAATGATATAGCGGCCACTGAAGCTATCATGAGCATCCCGGTAATGTCAATAACATATTTGTCATAGACAGTATCCGGCATCAGAAAATATCCTGCTGCCAGTATGGCCAGGATTGTACCTCCCGCGATAATCTTTCCGTCAGTCTTAAGATGAATGACAATCACACCTGCAATGGATATAAAAAGTGCGATAATACCTGCCGCCAAAAGTGGCATGGTGATATCTCCATAAACGGCAAACCACAGGACAGACACAAGTGTAAGCGGTATGAGGTATAGGCTGTCATAAATCATCTTTATCATCACAGCGCCTCCTTAAGATCTGCTTCGGGATCTATAGCATACAGCCTTGTCCTTGGCAGGATACCGGGAGCAGATATTTCACTTGCACCTTCTCCGACCAGATATACCGCCACGGATATACTGCTTCTGTTTAGGAGTTTCATCAGATTCCATGCCTCCGGACCTGGCTCATGCAGTACCAGGATCACCATTTTGCTGTCCCAGATGCTGCTAATCTCAGAGAGAGATACAAACATTTCATCCTGCTTTTCCTTCTCACCGAATCTGTAGGATGAAATAGATCTATAAAGGTAATTAAAACCGTCGGTATCCCTGACTGGTACAGATGCGATATTTTCCGAGTATGTATAGACATTTACAGGCGTATTATTATTCATGTAATACATTGCAAGAGCAATCACCGTCTCGCATATCTTATTTTCCACCGGGAGATAAATAGGCGGATCATCGGAATATCTCACCGGATCCATTACGATACCTATACTGTTTTTATCCTCACCTGTAAGTGTACGGACAAATAGTTTACCCTTTCCGGCACTGGCTTTCCAGTGGATCATGCGAGCGTCGTCTCCCGGCACATATTCCCTGACAACAGGCTCCGGATTACACGGATTGCTCTTTGAATCCACCGATGATGATTCATTTTCATCGACTGCATTTATACTGTCAGGTACTACAATCTTGGGTAATACAGTGACTCTGAACGGCTCTTTATTTTTATAGGTCATTTTGAAAATATTAAAAAAGTCACGGATAATGACCTCTTTTACACCAACCTCATATTCTCCCCTGTATTTGCACATGAGAGTCGTACGCTTCTTAATACCTGTCCGGGGCAAAAGCTCGTATTCTTCTTTATCATCAACACCTCTTATCTCCGAGAACGGGCTGTAAAACAAGATTCTTATGTTTGCGAAAGGAAACCTGTCTTCGTTCTGAAGAGTAATATAAAAATCAGACGTCTGGCCTGCGACCACATGTCTGTTGTCCATCTTCTGGAATATCTTGAATCTTAAAAAGACAAGGAGAAGGTACAAAATAGAAATAACGGGTACAAGAGTGACCGCCGTAAAGAAACCGTAGCTCACACTTCCGCCGTAAAAAGAAATCCCGATGAGGGACAGAATCCATAATATTATTAATATGATCCTGTTTCTCAGCATTATTATGCCTCCATGGGGACCTTTACTTTTAAGACAAGGGATTTGATGATCGTATCGATATTATCTTTTCTGATCCTGGCCTCAGGAGTCAGGGTCAGCCTGTGATGAAGAGTATTTACTGCTACTTCCTTTATATCATCGGGTTTTACAAAATCCCTGCCCTCCATATATGCTCTGGCCTGGGCAGCTTTTGTCAGGTATAAAAGAGATCTCGTGGATCCACCGAGGACAAAACTCGGCTCTTTTCTCGTCATATCGATGATATCTTCCGCATAGGAAATGACATTATTATTTATGGCAATTTTAGATACATGACTGCGGAGCTCCTCTATCTCCTCTGCGCTGCATACGGGAGCGATATCCTCCGGATTTTTTCCGTCCAGATAGTTTCTGACCATCCTGATCTCTTCATCCTTGTCAGGATATCCTAAAGACAGGCGCATCATAAACCTGTCCATCGACGCCTCTGGGAGCGGATATGTACCGATAAATTCAACGGGGTTTTGAGTCGCGATGACCATAAAAGGACTCGGCAGAGTATACCTCTTACCGTCTACTGTCACGCTCCCCTCAGCCATGGCTTCAAGGAGAGCCGCCTGAGTTTTGGGTGATGTACGATTGATCTCATCTGCGAGGATGATCTGGTGCATAATGGCACCCTCCCTGTACTCAAGCTCAGATGTCTTCATATTGTAGACAGAAAAGCCTGTCACGTCTCCGGGCAGCGTATCAGGTGTAAACTGTATCCTGCCAAATGACATATCAACAGATTTTGCCAGTATCCTGGCCAGAGTAGTCTTGCCTACTCCCGGCACATCCTCAAGGAGTACATGACCTCCTGCAAGCATACATATCAGGAGGTTACCTATGGTCTCCTCTTTTCCCACAAAGTATTCGCTTATCTGTTTTTTCAGTTTCTGGACCATATCTTTTTTCATATATACCAATACCTCCAAAGGCTATTTTCCCAAATCAATTTTAGCAAAAAAGTCCGTTAATTCCCAGTATTTCACCAGTACACAAGTGCTCATAATCATTTTTTTAAATACTGCTTGACACATTATACTATGCGTCGTATAGTATTATGCAAAAGGAGGTATCTCATATGGAAAATCAAATGAAGCGCGGACTGCTGGATATATGTGTGCTGGCCGCCATCAAAGACGAAGATTCCTATGGATACAGAATAGTAAAGGATTTGAGTCCCTATGTGGAGATATCGGAATCTACCCTGTATCCTATCCTGAGACGGCTCGAAACAGGACAGATGCTCACGGTTCACACGGCTGAGCACAACGGGCGACTGCGAAAGTATTATCACATCACCGACTCCGGCCATGAGAGATTAAAGCAGTTTGAAGATGACTGGAAAGAGCTGAATCATATTTACGAATTTGTCACAAGGGAGGAACGCCATGAGTAAGGCAGAATTTTTAACAAAATTAAGAGAGAGTCTAAACGGTCTCGCACCGGCTGACATAAATACGTCTATAGAATTTTACAGCGAGATCATCGACGACCGGATGGAGGAAGGTCTCTCTGAGGAGGATGCTGTAGCATGCCTTGGAAGCATCGATGATATCAGGGACAAGGTCCTTGAAGCTGTACCAATAACGAAAATTGTTAAAGAAAAGATCAAACCGGGGAAACCCATGGGTGCCCTGGCAGTCATCCTGCTCATAATCGGATTTCCGCTTTGGTTTCCACTTGTCATTGCCGGATCAGCAGTAACATTTACCATTTACCTCGTATTCTGGATTTTGATCCTTTGTCTCATTGTAGTAAATTTCTCCGCACTGATATGCGGCGGCGCCCTGATCGTACAGGCATTTGTGCAAGCATCAACTATTGCCGGCGGAATGTTCCTCTTTGGAATCGGACTGGCATCGTTTGGCGTGGCGATACTGCTCTTCCACGCATTTAAGGGACTGGCAAAACTTTTGATTGCCGGCAGTAAATTATTCCTGCTGGGCCTTAAGAAACTGTTTATATAAAAGGAGGAAACAGAAATGTCAAAGAAAGCATCTGTTTATATTGCACTCGGTTTAATAATCATAGGACTCGGTATTGCCTTTACAGGCATGAGTATGAAATCGTTTAGTTTTGATAGTATTTCTTCCGAGCCGCCTTATGAAGAAAAGACTTATGATGTCACAGAGAATTTTGACAACATAGACCTTTCAGTCGGTTCCGCAGATATAGAAATACTTCTCTCTGATGACGATGATACTCACTTTATCTGCTACGAAAACGATAATAAAACCTACAACGTAACTGTTGAAGGGGACACATTAATAATCAAAGAGAAACAATTAAATAAACTCCAGATTGGCTTTTATTTTGGAAACGAAAACAAGTCCAAACTGTATCTGCCAAAAGATGAATACGATGAATTTATCATTAATGTCGGCAGCGGCGATCTTGCCTTTGACATCTTCTCATTTGCCTCGGTAAATGCCAAGGTTGGAAGCGGCTCTATCACCATCAGGAACTGTGATGTGTCAGGTGATGCCTGTTTCGATATCGGTTCAGGAAAGGTCATAATTGAAAACTTTACCTGTGATAACGGATCATTCAAAGCCGGCAGCGGTGATTATGAGCTGACAAATATGATCTGCTCAGGCAATCTTGATCTGGAAGTCTCAAGCGGAGATGTGGAAATGGATAAATGCGATGCAGACAATATGTCTATTTCCGCAAGCAGCGGTACAATAGAAGGAACCGTTCTATCCAAATTCGATTACGAAATCTCTGTAGCCAGCGGTGATACCAATGTACCTGATAACGGAAATGACGGCACCTGCAAAATCAAGGTCGGAAGCGGCGATGTCAGGATAGAACTTGCAAAGTAATGACAAAATTATAACCGGTATATAAATGATCAGGGGCAGCCGGCGCTGCCCCTTTTTAATTACTGTCTGTCAAAATATGCTTTTCCGTCACCGGGATTGAAGTATGTCCTGATATATCCGTCTGTTGAGAGAACCACAAATTCGTTGGTTGACTCTAAATAGTAGACTCCGTCACCGTCCTCTGCTTCTGTTTTATAAAGTGCATCGGGATTATTAATAACTGCGGAAGCTGCTGCTTCATATTCCTCAGGTGTTGAGAATCCCATTTCTTTGCCATGCTTTTCAAAGTGCTGGTCAAGGAGATCACTGTTTCTGAAGCAGTATGTTACCGTCTCTTTTGGGGGAGAAACTTCCGGGCTGTCTTCTGAAACATTCCGGTCATCCACGGTTTTGTATCCGTCGGCTGTATCATCTGCGGTTTTATAATTTGCTACTATCAAAGCCACAATTATACCGACCACAAACACTATTACTTTTATTATTGTCTGATTATTATTTTTCATTTTTATTCTTCATCTCCATCGCCGTAATCATCATCTTCGATATCATCCAAGTCTTCTTCATCTTCATCGCCCATTTCCTCATCTATTGGGTCTCTCACTTTATCAATAAACCTCTCCTCACAGGCTCCGAACGCCGCATAGTTTTCACGGGCGTGATTTAATGAGACATTATTGGCGCCACCTTCGTAATCTTCATCTTCATTCTGCTCTTTGTCATTTTCCCAGTAGCAGACAGGGCATATATCATACTCACTGTCAGGACCTATCCGGAAAGTATAAAATCCGCAACACGGACATTTTGTTTTCTTTTCATTACCCATAAAATGACACCTCCCAAATCACGCAAAATATAAACAACACTGCTACCGTCATTGATGCTCTCGTTTTATATTCAGACTCAAACAATTTGTCTGTCACCGGCTTTATTAGTTTCATGACCATCAGGGCCATCAATCCAAACATACAACTGCTGACTGCAGAGATTCTGTTTTGAAAAGATAACGGCCAGTCCTCGTAAGTCCACAGTATCATATTAAATTTGTATTCCAAAATATATGATGATGCAAGTTCAAGAGCCGTCGTAAAAATAGTACTGCCCACAAAAATACCGACGGGATTATGTACTTTTCTGAATATCACAAGGAGCATCAGCATTCCAAATCCGTAAATCGGACACATGGGAAGATGGAGAATACCTCTGTCATAATATGTGTTATACAAAATGCGTACACAGGCTATTTCATACATCCACCCAATCATTGATGCAGCCATGAACATGAACATGTATTTTGTTAAGAAAACTGTAATCTGCTCTCTCTTCATTTCATAATAATTATACTACAAAAGCAAAAACACTTTCCGAAATGTTGATATCCCGGAAAGTCTTTTAGCGCCCTGAAATATAAAAAACGCGATGTATTTTAACATCGCGTCTCTTGTCTATACTGCATCCTCATATATCAGGATATTTTTGCCATGCTGCTTGCCGTAGTACATACGTTCATCAGCTTTCTTGATTATATCATCCGGCTCTTTAAATATATCTTCATATTCAGCCAGACCTATCGTGATGGTCGCTTCCACTCTCCTGTTAAAGAATACCGTCGGGTTTGACTCAATACATTTTCGCAGATATTCCATCTTTTCCCTGGCCACGGCCAGATCGTAATCCTTCATCAGGATGATGATCTCCTCGCCGCCCCATCTGCAGATATCACACCCGTGCATTTCCTTTTTTATGATCCATGTGATATGTCTCAGAACCTCGTCGCCACAGTCATGACCGTATGAATCGTTTATACGCTTGAAATTGTCTATATCACAGAATGATACACAGAAATGGGTAGGTGTATCACTTTTCATCAGTGACTCAACCACCGGCAGAAATCCCCTGCGGTTTAAGAGACTGGTTAAGGCATCTTCCTTGGCATCAACAGAGAGCTTCTGATTCTTTTCCTCCAGGCTGACCATCTGGTATTCACTTGAGTAGATATAGATGACACTGTAAACAATTACAGAAAAGACCATTACAAACGATGAAAAGATCATCAGGACCTTTTGTATAATATCAGACACCTCAAATATAGGCTTCACATCGGCAAGTCTCACATATAAAGTCACATACATGGCATAGTTTGCCAGCAGGAGAAATACTATGATCCATCTCTGTTTTCCCTTAAACAGAAAGCATCCGAAATAAATAATGATGGGAACAATAGCACAGAGAAAACAAACCGATCCACACTTCCATCCGATATAGTGGCATGACGCAATAACATAAACTGACACCTCCAGGATCAGGCTGACATATACCGGCATGATGTGTCCAAATCTGCTGAGCACAATGCAAAACAGATAAACAATCACACTCATTATATTGATCTGAACAAGCGGTGTGACCTTTTCAAAATACATTAATACCAGCAGCGTCAGATGCACCAGACACATAATCACGATGGTGAACATGAAACTGTTGTGGACAAGGAAATGCATTGTCTTGTCAATAATATTTTTGTCCTTCAATGAAACGATACCCCTTCAACTTTTTATACCAAAATCCCGGGGTATATTACCCAAGGATAATATTTCACTCATTATATCACTTTTGACTACTTATCGGCAGATGTATCATTTAATGTCTCGTTCATGCTGCCTGTCCGGTATCCCTTAATATCAAGGGCCACATATGCAAAGCCTGTCTTTTTAAACATATCATAGACTTTCGTCCTGACATCCTCTTCCATAAACTTTCCAAACTCTGACGGGTCAAGTTCTATCCTGGCCACATTGCCATGGATACGTACCCGCAGCTGATGAAATCCCATATCAAGCAGATACTGCTCTGCCGTATCCACCATACCGAGTTTTTTCTCTGTGATTTCCTCTCCGTAGGGAAATCTGCTTGAAAGACATGCAAATGATTGTTTCTCCCATGTAGGAAGTCCGAGATGCTTTGACATCATGCGTATCTCATTTTTTGTAAAGCCTATAGTCCTTAACGGGCTCTGTATCCCAAGCTCAGCTACAGCCATCAGTCCCGGTCTGTAATCTCCGTTGTCATCAAGATTCGATCCCTCAACTATTTCCTTTATCCCTTCTCTCTCTGTCACATCACGAAACTTCTGAAAAAGCTCACGCTTACACAGATAACAGCGGTTCTTGGGATTATGGGAAAAGCCCTCAATGCTGAGTTCTTCTGACTCTACGATGATCTGCCTGATACCATGCTCCTCGCAGAATGCTTTTGTCTCCTTTAATTCTCTTACGGGAAATGAACATGATGAGGCTGTCAGTGCCAGTACATTGTCTCCGAGAGCCTCTTTAGCCGCATACAACAAAAATGTAGAGTCAACTCCACTTGAAAATGCAACTGCCACTTTTCCAAAAGAGCCCAGGTATTTTTTTAACTCCTCATATTTATTAAGCAGTTTATCATCAGTCACTAAATGACCCCTCCATACTGATAACCTGCGTCTGTAACTGCCTTTTTGACAAGTTCCATATCCACATCTTTTGACGAAGTGATTGTGACCGTATTGCCCTCATGGGAAGCCACAGCGCTCTCTATACCGTCAATTGCCTCAATCGCCTTTTTTACATGATTTTCACAGTGCTCGCACATCATACCTGTTACTTTAATGATCATCTTTTCTTTCTCCTTTCCGGAATTGTTTGTTTGTATTTTTTCATTTTCATTAATTAATTTACCGGAAAACGCCTGCTTTATCTTTTTATCACGTCTGCCGTCATAAACTTTTATAAGATTTAAACGGAGTGCATTTGATACTACGCAAAAGCTTGAAAGGCCCATTGCAGCCGCTCCAAACATCGGATTCAGCGTCCATCCAAAGGCTGCCACGTAACATCCGGCTGCAAGAGGTATGCCGATCACATTATAGAAAAATGCCCAGAAGAGATTTTCATGTATATTTCGCACCGTAGCCCTCGAGATACGTATGGCAGCTGCGACATCACGGATACTGCCTTTCATTAGTACTATGTCGGCTGCATCGATTGCTATATCCGTGCCTGCGCCGATTGCTATTCCTGTATCTGCTCTCGTGAGCGCCGGAGCATCATTTATGCCGTCACCTACCATGGCTACACGACCATGTTCCATGAGTTTTCTTACTACAGTTTCCTTGCCATCGGGGAGGACACCTGCCACCACTTCATCTACTCCGGCTTTATCAGCTACGGCCCGGGCAGTTATCTCATTATCTCCTGTCAGCATGACCACATGTATGCCCATATTTTTCAGTTCACTGACGGCAGCTGCAGAGTCTTCCTTAATGGTATCTGCAACAGCTATCATACCGATGAGTTCATTATCTTTTGCAAACAAGACCGGGGTCATGCCTTTCGCCGCCCACTTCTTTAATATCTCATCCTGAGCTTCCTGATATTTACCTGCAATGCCAAAAATATATCCGGCACTGCCACCGTAATACATGACATCATTTATTTTCGCCTTTATACCATTTCCTGATAAGACTTCAAATTCCGTTGATTCAGGTTTTCTCACTCCTCTTTCATCTGCATAGATTGCAATCGCTTTTGCTATGGGGTGCTCACTCTTTGATTCAAGGGCGTACGCCGTCTCCAAAAGCTTTTCACTGCCATATCCCGGTGCCGGATATATTTCTGACACAGACATATTACCTGTAGTGACAGTACCCGTCTTATCAAGTACCACGATACCCGTCCTGCCTGCCATCTCCATGGTAGCTGCTGTTTTATACAGGATACCGTTTCGTGCACCCACACCGTTACCTACCATTATCGCTACGGGAGTAGCGAGTCCCAGTGCACACGGGCAGCTGATTACGAGGACAGATACTGCTCTGGCCATCGCATATCCGAGTGTCTGACCTGCGATGAGCCATGCGATAAATGTGACGAGTGATATTCCCATAACTGCAGGCACAAACACGCCGGATACCTTATCGGCAATCTTGGCTATGGGTGCCTTTGTAGCAGCTGCATCACTGACCATACGTATGATACCGGCCAGTGTGGTATCCTCACCGACACGCTTTGCTTCGCATATCATATAACCCGATGTATTGATCGTGGCTGCCGACACCATATCTCCGGGCTTTTTCCAGGCCGGTATACTCTCACCGGTCAGAGCTGACTCATTTACAGCACTCTCTCCCTCAGTGACCGTGCCGTCTACCGGAATACTGTCTCCCGGCCGTACCACAAATCTGTCTCCCGGTTTTACTTCATCTATAGGAACAGTTTCTTCCGTGCCGTCTTTAATGATAACTGCTGTCTTTGGAGCCAGTTTCATCAGTGACTTAAGGGCATCCGTAGTTTTTCCCTTTGATCTTGCCTCAAGAGTTTTGCCTACAGTGATCAGTGTCAGTATGGTAGCCGCAGACTCAAAATAAAACTGATCCATGTAATACATGACCATGCTGTCATCTCCAATCATTACAGCTCCGGTCATGGCAAAGAGTGCATATACACTGTATGCATAAGATGCCGTTGCTCCCAGTGCCACCAGTGTATCCATGTTTGGTGATCTGTGGATCAGACCTTTAAAACCGCTTATAAAAAACTTTTG
>DFKO01000025.1 GCA_002373855.1 Lachnospiraceae bacterium UBA3643 | reverse complement strand
GATATGATCTACCCGGGAGGTCAGGACGCATATAAAAAGGAGATTCAGGTCCGGATACAGAATCAGGGAGGTCCGTGGGACAACTCAAACGACCCGTCATTTTACAATATGACAAACGGGGGAAATGACCTGTTATCAAAATGTGCCATATATGAAAATGGCGTACTGATATTCGGAGAGGAGCCGGCAAGCGGTGAGAATGCAGGTACATCTGTAGTTTATACGGGACCCTCATCCGGTTCCGGTGACGGCCAGGGTAACGGAGGCAGTCAGTCCACAACTGCAACCACGGCTACGGCATCAAATGAATCGGTGGCTGTATCTATAGAATATGCGGGACTCACATCAAGTGCATCGAGCATATCGGGGACTCTTAATATCACAAACAACAGTGACGGTACACTTAAGTTAAGTGATATTAAAATAAAATATTATTTTACAAATGAGGACGATAAAGATCTCCAGTTCTCATGCTATCACAGCGCGATCAACGGAGCAGGGGGCAGCTATACAGGCATAAGCGGATGCTCCGGTAAATATGAGGACTGCAGCGGTGATGATGCGGATACGGTTTGCGTGATCTCATTCAGTGATTCTGCCACAATCGGAGTGGGAGATACACTGACGGTTAATTTCTGTATCAATCACAGTGACTGGTCAAACATGACCACATCAAACGATCACTCGTCAAAGGATATTGAAAACATAACGGTATATAACGGCTCAAAGCTTATCTTTGGTAATGAGCCGTAACAGGTCAGGTAAAACATATGGCAAAAGCAAAAAGGAAACTGAAAAAAGAAGCGTTCATTGCAATTATCGTGATGTGCGCCGTGCTCATAGTGATGATAGTCCTCGGGATATTCCGTATGAACAAAGGCTTTGTATACCGGGACAATCTTGACACCATTGTCATAACTGTAAATGATACAAATATCAGTTTAAAGGAACTGACATTTTATATCATGAAGGTGGAGGAGACCGGCCAGGAGAGGGCCCTTTTATATAACGAGGACAACCCTCTGGCATACTGGAATCTCTATATGCAGAATGAGAATCAGGACTCGGGATATATGACAAATATCGCAAAGCAGTCTGCCATTGATTATTGTATCAGGGACAATATATATGCCAAGGAAGCAGCAAAAGCCGGTATAGAATTTACTGCTGACGAGGATGAAGATTTAAGATATGATGCCCAGACTGCATTTGAGCTCATGACAAACAGACAGAGGATGGCGTCAGAGCTAACGGCAGATGATTTCTATATAATACTGTACAAGCAGCAGCTGTCATTTAAATATATGGCATATATGGCTGAAAATGATAAAGATGGAACTCTTGAATCAATTATGCTAAAGTATGATGTAGGTGGTACATATTATGAATCCCTTAAGATGAACTACGATATCTATATAAACAAAGATGTTCTCGATAATGTGAAAGTGGGATATGTGACGGTTAACTAAGCGTCGGAGATCTGCAATGGTATTCAGTGATATAAAAGTCAGAAGCAATGTAATAATATCCGTGACTAACGGCAGTGATATGCAGGCCAGATTTATGTCAAAGGTAATGAAAAACACAGGTGAGTACATCCTGGTCATACCTTTCAGACATAAGGGTGTCAGAATCAATTTTGACGGTAAGGATGTAAAAGTCCACCTTGAGATGCGCGATAATGAAGGCGTACTATGGAGCTTTAAAAACTGCAGGGTTACGGCAGTAAAAAAAGACGGACTCATTTTCCACAGACTCGTCAGTCCGATGAAAAACGGTATAGAGAACAGGCGAGGCGGACGCAGATTCTATGTATGGGATCAGGCGACATTCGATATAGAGGGCGTAACCAATACGGTATTTGCGATCCTCCGAGATATCGGCGTGATCGGATTCTCCTTTGCTGTGGACAATTCAAAGCCTGTTGCCGGAAATATCAAGCCCGGTAAGTCCGTAAAGTGTACATTTAAGGGCAAAGGTAACGAGATACACATAAGCGGTATGATAGTCAGGACAGAGTCCCTTGATAAATACATGATCTACGGATGCAAGCTGGACGAACCGCCCGAGGACTACATCAATTACGTAAAATATCTGGAACGAAAAAATATAATCGTTGATGCTGAAATATAAAAAATGTGCCGAAAAGTTAACAGGCACCGTTAACAAATCGTGAACAAAAAACGACTGACCGGTATTTCCGGGACAGCCGTTTTTTGATTTTATGATGAGTGGAGATTTTTATTTCCTGATCTGTTTCTTAAGAAAATCTTAATAATTTGATTTCTGTTTTCTTCATAATTTACATATTATAATGATATGCAAGAGCTCTGAAAGAAAGGTAACACAGATGAATAAGATACTTGTTTGCGATGACGAGAAGGACATTGTCCGTGCGCTGGAGATATATCTTAAGGCGGAGGGCTACGATACGGTTCCGGCATATAACGGAAGAGAGGCAATAGATATATTAAGGAAAACATCCGATATCAGCCTTGTCCTGATGGATATTATGATGCCTGAAACGGACGGAATAGAAGCCTTATCCGAAATAAGAAAATTTTCCAATGTCCCTGTAATATTTTTAAGCGCTAAATCGGAGGATACCGACAAGATCCTCGGACTTAATCTCGGTGCTGACGATTATATTACAAAGCCCTTCAAACCGGCGGAGCTTATCGCAAGAGTCCGGTCGTCAATACGCCGCTATACAATGCTTGGGAGCGCTGTTCCCAAGGAAGATGTACTTACGGTAGGCGGATTAACCTTAAATGATGTGGGAAAGGAAGTCAGCATTGACGGTGAACCTGTCAGTCTTACAAAGACAGAATATGACATTCTGAAGCTGTTGATGCAAAATCCCGGCAAGGTGTATTCGCCAAGGGACATCTACGCAAAGGTCTGGGGCGGCGATCCGTACGGCGCCGAAAATACGGTGGCTGTACATATAAGGAGACTGAGGGAAAAGATAGAGATCGATCCTGCAAGACCGAGGTATCTTAAGGTCATCTGGGGGAGAGGTTATAAGATTGATACCTCTTTGGAATAAAACGATCATATTCGGAGGATATTAAAAAATGGATAAAAAACAAAGATTATATTCGGGACCGGCAAGGGTTTTAAGTGTCATTTTATGCGGTCTCTTCGGCGCAGGCTTTTTATGCTTCGCCATACTTTCGGTAATCGTGCGGTTTACCGGCTATCATGGTCTTTCTCATGATGAAATGAAGGATGAAGCTTTGTTTCGTATCAGCACTGTAAATATGGCAAGTCTTATGAATCGTCTTACGATCGGTTATTATCCGCAGGAGATCGATTCGAATGATATCGATGATTATCTTAAAGAAAACTGGGACAGCGCGATCAGGGATTATAAAAATGTGAAAAACACTGATTTCGCCGTCATCATATCAGACAAGGACAACATAAACGCGCTCGACCTTGATGATGATAAGATATATTATTACAAAAGCCCCGGATATATATCGGGAGGAGATTATCTGT
>DFKO01000184.1:667-5884 GCA_002373855.1 Lachnospiraceae bacterium UBA3643 | reverse complement strand
TCCTCTGCAAATCCCTTTGCTGACTGGGGAGGAGTATCTCTTCCGTCAAGGAAGCAGTGTACATATACTTTCTCAAGTCCCTCGCGCTTTGCAAGCTCAAGGAGTCCATAGAGATGTGTGTTGTGTGAGTGAACACCACCGTCTGAGAGGAGTCCGTAGAGGTGAAGTGACGAGCCGTTCTTTTTGCAGTTGTTAACTGCACGGAGGAGTTCTTCATTCTTAAAGAAATCGCCGTCCTGGATCTCTTTTGTGATTCTGGTGAGTTCCTGATATACGATACGGCCGGCACCCATATTAAGGTGTCCTACCTCAGAGTTTCCCATCTGACCTTCGGGAAGTCCTACTGCCATACCACTTGCGTTACCCTTTACAAAAGGATACTGCTTCATGAGTCTGTCCATTACGGGTGTCTTTGCCAGTGCAACAGCGTTGCCCTCTGTCTTTTCGTTAAGCCCGTAACCGTCAAGGATTAACAATACCGATGTTCTCTTTGCCATCTTGTTTTATCTCCGTTTCTTTATAATATTTTCAAAAGGCTTTTGCCTCATTGATTTGCTTCATATATGCCGACTATCAGCTGTGATCTGCCCTTTTCATTTACCATGCCGGCTCTTAATGTTACTTTCACTACACCGTTTCCGATTTTTAATCCGTAATTCATTATAAACACTTTTCCGTCATTTGTGTTTCTCAGAATATTTTCTTTTTTAAATTCGGATACAAAATATTCATAATCATCCGGATCTATCACATCATCTGCTTTTTTGACAGATTCTCCAAAAAAGTCCGAACCGGAAACCAATGTACCAAGCTGCGAGTAATCACTTGATGCAGTATACTGCATGAATGAATCCGTCTCCGGATCAACCATGTAAAGTGCGATGACTTTTCCCAGCAGTGCGGATATCTTTGTATATACGGATGCCTCTTCCTTGAGTTTGTCATATGCTTCCTGACTTCTCATCTGGGCATCAATATTATTTACACCGATCACCAGCTGATTTCTGTTCTTATCAAGCGGCACGGCTTTCATATTAACATACTGATAATTACCGTTTATAAGCAGTCTGTATGTATGCGTGAAAGAACCGTACTCATTGATTGCCTTTAATACATGCTCTTTGGTAAATATTATCAAAAATTCTTCCAGATCATCTTTGTGGATATAATTAACCGCATCTTTTGAGGATTCGTTAAAGAAATCATCTCCCCTTCTCTCAAAGGCCATGTTGGCATCGCCGGCGCCGGAAGAATAATGTGTAAACTTATCCGTCTTTAAGTCCACATGATACATATCTATATAATCTGCTGACAGTGCTTTAGCAATACCTGTATATGTAATGTTCTGCCCACCGATCGGCGTCACTTCCAGTATTGCTATCGCATAAGCTCCCTTTCCGTTTATAGGATTGTCAAGCAGATGCTTTACCAGTGCGTTTACGAGTTCTCCGTCATCAGTCACTTCATTCACGAGGACTTTCTGGCCCTGGGCCTTGCATTCATGAATATAATCAGGGAATACATTACTCACATTTCTGTATGCTTCCAAAAATTCATTATATGATTTATTGGAGCGGATCATATTCATCTCTTTGCCGTCATATTCAAAGATTGCCATAGGCAGTGTATTGAAATAGTGACGCACAGACTCGTTTTCATCATTTGACAGCGCTCCCAGGTCATAAAGGTTTATGGCACTGATCGTCTTTTGATAATATGACTCATCGGGATTCTCAAAGCCAATCTGAGAGCCCTTTTTATATCTGTCCAGTATCTGTTCATACGAGACAGGCTTGCAGAAATAATATCCCTGCATCTTGGTACATCCGATCTGTCCCAAGAATTCAACCTGCTCTATAGTCTCGACGCCCTCACATACCGTCTCAAAGTTAAGAGAGATAGCCATCCTCATAAGCTCTGTCAGCAAAACTCTGGATTTAGGCGTCGAATCAAACTGTCTCATAAATCTCATATCAAATTTAATGAGATCAAAATCGAGTTCGCGAAGAAGTTCAAGGGATGAATATCCGCTGCCGAAATCATCCATCCATACAGAGAAACCAAGCTTTTTAAACCTGTTTATCTGTTCCTTCATATATTCAAAATCTTTACCGACAACACTCTCGGTTATTTCTATTGTGATCAGTTCAGGCGATACGCCCGCTTTTTTCACACGATTCCAGATTTCGTCCACGATATCGCATGAATCGAAATCTGTCCTTGATAAGTTGACGGAAATGGGAACCACATTCATTTTTCCCGATGCTATCTGCTTTTTAATTCTCTCAAGGATTACATCAACGATATGCAGATCGACTTTATAAATAAGTCTCGCATCTTCAAGTATAGGTATAAAATCTGCCGGGGAGAGCATGCCCTTATCCGGATCTATCCATCTGGCAAGCGCTTCCTCATCACATACCTTTCTGTTTGTTGAGCGGACTATCGGCTGGTAGTAGGCCGTGATCCAGTCCTCTGAAAGAGCCCTGTCGAGATTCTCAATGACATACTGTCTGTTGATCTCCCATTTAAGCATCTTTTCATCAAAATACTTAAAACACGAACCCCTGTCATTCTTTATTGATTTACATGCATATTTTGCACGGTCACAGGCAAGAGATGTCTCCACAAGGCCCATGGTATCAGGGTATATACCTGCTCTGACAGGCAGACTCCTGCCACCGTTGGCTTTTTTCATCTCCTTAAAGACTGTCTTTAATTTCTTTTCAAGATCTTCCGCCTCTGCAAATACAGCAAAATGATCCTGACCGAAACGGCTGCAGTTATCTGCGCCAAACTCTTCATCCAGAAGTTTGGCAAGACTTCTGATCAGGGTATCGCCCTCTATAAAGCCGTACTTCTGATTGTAAAATCTCAGGTCTTTTAGATTTATAAATACTACAGCAGACGGTATCTCCTGCTCATACATTCTGTTACGTCCGGCTTCTGCCAGTTTAAAGAAAAATGACATACTCGGCAAGCCTGTCAGGGAATCGTAATTCATCTCCCGTATGAGATTCTGCTCTCTTTCCTCAAACTCTGCTTTCTTTAACGGTACATTAAGGCGCTCGTCACCAAGTGCCTTCTCAATGTTTTCGTAAAGCCTGCGCTTGTTGTCATACATGTTCTCGTCGGCATGGCGCAGGGCGATACGGACATTGCCGCATTTTCTCTCATAGCTTCCGCCCACAGAAAATGACAGTTTATCGTAATTGGCACACTCTTTATGAATGCGCTCTATCTTTTCATTTAACTCTTTCTCGGTGATACCCGGGATAATGATTGCAAACTCATCTCCCCCGGCCCTGAATATATATTTAACATCAAATATACTCTTAAGTACTCCGGCTGCTTTTTTCAGCATGACATCGCCGGTTCCGTGTCCTTCACTGTCATTGACTGCCTTCAGGCCGTTCATATCAGCAAAGATGACTCCGAGGGTTGAGTCACCTTCAAGTCCGCGACTCAGCCTGTCGACAAACATATTCATCTGATTACGGTTCATGACACCGGTCAGCATATCCTTTGAACTGTTTTCCTTAAGTCTCTCAAGGAGGATATAATTGCCAAGTTCCGATCCCATGATAAATGTGGTCAGTTCAAGGGTCTCTTTTATCTTCTTTGCCCTGGATACATCAAAATTGATTGCCCAGATATAGCCATGCAGTTCGTTTCTGGAACGAAGCGGAAACATGATGATATTCTTTCCGCCTGCGCTTTGTATGGATTCAACCCATATCGGATTGCGTTTTTTTAATTTTTCAAAATCTTTATCGTTTTTAACAAGTATGCAGTTGCTGCCGGCCATGGTAGTCTCCCACGAGTCGGCAATATCGTAGAAATCGTCATTGACATAAGTCTCCATGGGCAGAAGCTTTGTATCTTTTGAAAAAGCCTCGCAAAGGACATAGCAGCCCCTGGTGTTTTTGTTTATAACAAAGACACAGCAATGCTCAGCCTCACACATATCCCGGATGTCAATTATCACATCCTGCATGGTGGCCTTAAAATCACTTGTACCCCTTAATTTAATGGATGTCTCAAGAACGGACGAAGCCGCATCCATAGAAATATTGGATAAACGCTCCAGTTCAATATCTGAATAATCTTCCATAAAAATCCCTTTATCCCCTGACTATAAAAATACACGACTATTATATCACTACGGCTTTATAATCGCCACTAAAAAAGCTCCCCTGAAACGGAAGAAACACCGATTCAGGGAAGCTTCTGTCTTTAATTATTAAAGGTTCATCCCTAAGGATTAAGCATTAACAATCTGGCCAAAATCAGGCTTAAGAGCAGCACCGCCGATAAGTCCACCGTCGATGTCATCCTTTGAGAGGAGCTCTGCAGCATTGCCTGCATTCATTGATCCACCGTACTGGATACGTACAGCAGCTGCTGTAGCATCATCATAAAGCTTAGCGATAAGATCACGGATAAGCTTGCATACTTCCTGAGCCTGATCAGCTGTAGCAGTCTCACCTGTACCGATAGCCCAGATAGGCTCGTATGCGATTACGAGCTCTTTAACCTGGTCAGCTGTTACGTCTGTGAGGTCCCACTTGATCTGTCTCTCAATCCACTCCTTGTATGTACCTGCTTTACGAAGAGCAAGTGACTCACCACAGCAGAGGATAGGCTTAAGTCCTGCAGCAAATGCCTTCTTAACCTTTGCATTGATGAGGATATCGTTCTCACCAAAGATGTCTCTTCTCTCTGAGTGACCGATGATGATGTACTCAACGCCTGCATCCTTGAGCATGGGAGCTGAGATCTCGCCTGTAAATGCACCCTTGTCCTCGATGTAGAAGTTCTCTGCACCAAGCTTTACATTTGTACCCTTGATAGCCTCAGCTACAGGTACGATATCGATAGCGGGTACGCAGTAAACTACGTCTACGTTATCATTCTTTACAAGATCCTTGAGTGTAGCGCAGAGTTCTACTGCCTCAGAAGGAGTCTTATTCATCTTCCAGTTACCGGCTATAATTCTTCTTCTTGCCATTTTATATATCTCCTATGTAAAAATTTAATCTTTGCACGCATTTGCCGTTTTTGCAAATGCGGAATAAATTAGAAGCCGTTCGCGAAATTCCCATTGGAATGAGCGATTACGGATTCTTATTTATTTATCGTCAGCTGCGTAAACGCCGGGAAGCTCCTTACCCTCAAGGAACTCAAGAGATGCTCCACCACCTGTTGAGATGTGGC
>DFKO01000184.1:0-483 GCA_002373855.1 Lachnospiraceae bacterium UBA3643 | reverse complement strand
TCAAATACACCCATAGGTCCGTTCCATACAACAGTCTTTGCTTCTTTAGCAGCTGTTGCAAAGAGCTCCTGTGTCTTGGGTCCGATATCGAGACCTTCCTTGTCAGCAGGGATCTTTGTAGAATCAACATACTCTACATCTACAGGTCCGTCGATAGGGTTAGGGAATGAATCAGCTACTGCTGTATCGATGGGGAGGAGGAGCTTCTTGCCAAGCTTCTCAGCCTTAGCCATCATCTCCTTGCAGTAATCAAGCTTCTCATCGTCAACGAGTGACTTACCGATCTCATAACCCTGAGCCTTAAGGAATGTAAATGCCATACCACCACCGATGATAAGTGTATCGCACTTCTCAAGGAGGTTGTTGATTACGTTAAGCTTGTCTGCAACCTTTGCACCACCGAGGATAGCTACGAAAGGACGAACGGGATTCTCTACTGCGTTGCCGAGGAAATCGATCTCCTTCTGCATAAGGTATCCAACT
>DFKO01000193.1 GCA_002373855.1 Lachnospiraceae bacterium UBA3643 | reverse complement strand
AAGCAAAAGAAGATGTGGATATGCCACAGTCATTAAATATACAGGGATATGACCTTGATCCAAAGATGGTTAAGATCGCAAGGGAAAATGCAAAGCTTGCGGGAGTGGAGCATCTCATCCATTTCCAGGAGCGGGATATAAAAGATCTGGCGAGTCCGAAGAAATACGGATTTATCGTAACCAACCCTCCGTACGGAGAGCGTCTTGAGGAAAAGGAGGCCCTCCCGGAACTATACAGTACTATCGGAGAGCGGTTTAAAAATATGGATACATGGTCCATGTATCTCATCAGTTCTTATCAGGACTGCGAAAAATACATCGGCAGAAAAGCCGACAAAAACAGAAAAATATATAACGGCATGTTAAAGACCTATTTCTATCAGTTTATGGGTCCCAAGCCGCCAAAAGGAGACAGGAAAGATGTCTGAAATTAAATACATAATATTTGCCACATCAAATAAGGATAAGGTAAGAGAAATCACCGAGATGACTACGGGCAAGGATGTAAAGGTGCTGACTCTTAAGGATATCGGATTTAACGATGATGTGGAGGAGACAGGCACCACCTTTGAGGAGAATGCGCATATCAAGGCAAAGGCTGTTTATGATTATGTAAGATCATCCGGTAAATATGAAGACTATGCAGTCCTCGCTGATGATTCGGGACTTGAGATAGACTATTATGACGGAGCACCCGGAGTATACAGTCACAGATGGCTCGGAGAGCGGACATATCCTGAGGCGATGACAGATGTGATGAATGATATGAAGGATGTACCTGATGAAAAGCGTACCGCGAGATTTGTATGTGCCATGTCGGCGATACTTTCTGATGGCAGCGAGAAAGCGTCAAAAGGTATATGCGCCGGCCGGGTAGCCTATAAGATGGCCGGAGAAAACGGATTCGGATATGATCCATTCTTTTATATGGAAGAATACGGATGTACCACAGCCCAGATGACACCGGAGCAGAAAAACAGTGTAAGCCACAGAGGACAGGCACTTCGGGCTATTCTGTCACAGCTTGAAATATTATAGAAAAAAGTAGTTGCAAATTAAAAACTTCTATGCTAAACTAAAAAAGCTGTTTGAAAAGACAAGATAATAAATTATAGATATAGAGAGGTGAATTGAGAAATGAGAGAAGGAATACATCCTGAGTACTATCAGGCAACAGTAACCTGCAACTGCGGTAATACTTTCGTAACAGGTTCTACAAAGCCCGAGATACACGTTGAAGTTTGTTCAAAGTGCCATTCGTTCTACACAGGTCAGCAGAAGTCAGCACAGGCTCGTGGACGAATCGATAAGTTCAACAAGAAGTACGGCGTAGAGAGCAAGTAATTATCTTTAAGAGTTCAAAGGTTGAGGTAGCTGATATCTATCTCAACCTTATTTTTCTTTTAAGGAGATAAAGCGTGGCTAAGAATACAAAGAAAAACAAAAAGAACAAGCCTGTATATTCGGGTATCGGCGGTCAGGCCGTACTCGAGGGTATCATGATGAAAAACAAAAATGAGTACTCAGTAGCGGTGAGACTCCCGAACGGTTCCATTGATGTAAAGAAGTGGGAGTATGCCGGAGTATTCGGAGACAACATCTTTACAAAGATACCTTTTATCAGAGGCGTGGTTAATTTTATAGATTCAATGTCGCTGGGTATGAAGACCCTGACATATTCCGCATCATTTTATGAAGATGAGGAAGAGGAGACAAAAGCTGACGGATTTATAAATAAGATATTTGGCGACAAGGCCGAAGATGTCGTTATGGGATTTACCGTTTTTATATCTCTGCTGATTGCGGTCGGTCTGTTTATGCTGTTACCTTATTTCATATCGGAGTGGCTCGGCAGTATCCTGCTAAATGATTCTCTTGTAGCCATTATTGAAGGCGTAGTCAGACTCCTGATTTTCCTCGGATATGTATTTGGCATATCTTTTATGAAGGATATCTACAGACTCTATCAGTACCATGGTGCAGAGCATAAATGCATCAACTGTATTGAGTCCGGCAAAGAACTTAATACGGAAAATGTAATGAAGTCATCAAGACTCCACAGAAGATGCGGTACCAGTTTCCTACTAATAGTGATGCTCATCACGATACTCCTGTTTTTCTTTATCAGGGTAGATGAGATGTGGCTCAAGGTATTGCTGAGACTCCTGCTCATCCCTGTGATCGCAGGCGTATCCTATGAGATACTCCGCTATGCAGGAAAGCATGACAACGGACTGGTAAAGGTGATATCTGCACCGGGACTGGCACTCCAGAGGATCACCACCAAGGAACCTGATGAAAAGATAGTCGAGGTTGCCATCGCTTCTATAGAGAAGATATATGACTGGCGCGGATTTCAAAAGAAACATTTCGGTGTGACGAGCGAGGATACTAAAGGTGACGTACAGACAGCTGCTGGAGACGGGGACCAGAATCCTTAAGGAAAGCAATATAGATGAATATGATGTTGACTCATATATTTTATTTGAATATATGACGGGCATGAAGAGATCGTTCTACCTGGCGCATTCAGACGATGAAGTGCCATTAGATGCTGAAAAATCATATCTTGATGTGATAAAAAAGAGAAGCGAGAGGTATCCGCTGCAGTACATAACTCATACGGCGTATTTTTACGGAGCCGAATATTATGTGGATGAATCCGTGCTGATACCGAGATTTGATACGGAGAATCTTGTAGAGCTCGTACTTAAAAACGAAAAGGATGCAAAAAATTTCCTTGATATGTGCACAGGCTCGGGCTGTATAGTCATTGCGATCAAAGATAATCTTAAAGAAATAAACGCAACAGCTGCTGATATATCAGAGGCTGCGCTTAAAGTTGCAAAAAAGAATGCAGACGGACACTGCGCCGATATCACATTTATACACAGCGATCTTTTTGAGAATATAGATGGGAAATATGATTTTATAGTTTCCAATCCGCCATATATTGTAAAAGATGTAATAAGTACCCTTATGCCTGAAGTGAAGGATTACGAACCGGCAAATGCCCTTGACGGCGGTGAAGACGGACTTGATTTCTACAGGCAGATAATTAAAGAAAGTCCAAAATATCTAAATAAAAAAGGACGTCTTTATTTCGAGATAGGATATGACCAGGGCGAGAGCGTAAGCAATCTTATGCGTGATGCAGGCTTTGAGGATATACTTGTTAAGTCTGATCTGTCAGGCAACGACAGATGCGTGATGGGAATACTAAGGTAAGATTAAGATAATACAGGAAGTACGGAGAATAACATGTTTGATAAATTAGACGATTTATTAAGAAGATTTGAGGAACTCTTAAATGAGCTCTCTGAACCGGGTGTAACCGACAACCCTCAGAGATTTAAAAAACTCATGAAGGAGCAGAGCGACCTCTCACCTATAGTGGAGGCATATAAGGAATACAAGAAATGTAAGCAGGATATAGAGGATGCCGAGGTGATGCTCGGTGACGAAAAAGATCCCGACATGCGCGAGATGCTCAAGGAGGAGCTCTCAAATGCAAAAAAGCGTGTTGAGGAACTCGAGCATGAGCTCAAGATACTCCTGCTCCCCAAGGACCCTAACGATGATAAGGACGTCGTAGTGGAGATAAGAGCAGGCGCCGGCGGAGACGAGGCAGCCCTCTTTGCAGCAGAGCTTTATCGCATGTATGCTCATTATATCGAGCAGCGCAGATGGAAGATTGATGTGGTAAATGCTGACGAGACAGGTATCGGCGGTATGAAGGAAATCGAATTCATGGTTTCCGGTCAGGGCGCGTACTCCATCCTGAAATATGAGTCGGGTGTACACCGTGTACAGCGTGTACCGGAGACTGAGTCGGGCGGTCGTATACATACATCAACAGCATCGGTAGCCGTAATTCCCGAGGCCGAAGAAGTAGATGTACATATCGACGAGAAAGATATCCGAATCGATGTAATGCGTGCATCAGGTAACGGTGGTCAGTGTGTCAACACAACAGACTCGGCAGTACGACTCACACATTATCCTACGGGAATCGTAATCTATTCACAGACTGAAAAGTCTCAGATTCAGAATAAAGAGAAAGCATTTAACCTGCTCCGTGCAAAGCTCTATGACCTTGAGTGCCAGAAAGCACATGACGCAGAGGCCGATGCAAGGCGTAGCCAGATCGGTACGGGAGACCGCTCAGAGAAGATACGTACATACAACTTCCCCCAGGGACGCGTCACTGACCATCGTATCGGACTCACACTTTACAAGCTGGATAAGATTATGAACGGAGATATTCAGGAAATAATCGACGCATGCATCGCCGCCGACCAGGCAGCAAAGCTTGTGAAGATGAATGAGCAGTAGAATGTTAACAGGCTAACTGTCAAAAGCGAATGCTTGAAAGCATCCTGACGCAGAACACTGGGAGGCGGATTTCAAAACAAGGAAGGAGGAATGATTATGTGCAATGCATGTTTCAGAGATGACAAAATTAAAACATTTACTACGTTTACTGTAGAATACAAGGATTGCATTATAGTTGTTAAAAATGTTCCTTGTTTAGAATGTCAAGTATGTGGAGAAACTATATTTAGCGATGAAGTATCGGAACGGTTGGAAAAGCTAGTCAATGCCGCTAAATCCGTCTTACAAGAAATAGCGGTTATTGACTATTCGAAAGTAGCATAATTCAGCAGCATAAAAACTCTCGGCTTTGTAGTTGAGAGTTTTTTGTTTGTCGTAAAAGAAAAAACTATCCATTATCAGATAGGCTTTTAATCTCTTTTTTTATTATCGGAGTTATCAATATTATTTAAGTGTGGATGTTTTTGCTTTGCACGGCCGACCAGGCCGCAAAGCTTGCCAAGATGAATGAAGAAGCTTAAATAAGAAAATATATATAGGTATCAAAAATAACCGAACCTATACGGAACGGTTATTTTTATTTTGAGGTGAGGATTCCATATTGTCTAATGCATATTCAAGACTCTGGATAACGACTTTATTAAAACTCATACTGTTTTCGTTTGCAGCTTCCTGGACTCTTTCAATAAGAGTTTTTGGGAGTCTTAAGCTTTTATATTCGTATTCTGTATATTCTTTCTTTAATCGAAATGCCATTTTTTCTAACTCCTTTTATGCTTTATATTGTATTAGTTAGAAAAATCATGTTACAATATCATAATTATCATATAAAATATGCTACAAAATATATGATATTTCAGAAAGGGAGATTGTTATGAAAAAGAAAATATTAAATAAAACATTATTCGCATTGATGTCATTATGTGTACTTATCGGTTGCGGTAATAACGCTTCCGGTGATAGTGCTGGTGATTTGAATTATGATAGTGTGACACCTGCAATTAATACTGAAAAATTCTCTGAAATGCTTGATGCATATGAGGATTATTATGATGATTTCTGTGATGACAATCTTGAGCCGTATTATGAGGATATTTCAGATTGTGACTGCGCAGCAAGGCTTGTTGTAAATCCCGATGACAATGAACTGATGCTTGTAATAGCCGATATTGTTGATGCTACCGTTGACGAAGAGGTTAAGGTTGATTTGCATTTTTATGAATATTCCAAGGGTGAGGTCATTGAATATCTGGAAATATCAAATATATGGACACAGCTTGAGGGAATCTATGTAGGAAATATTGATGACGGATTGTATGTTGTTTGTACAACATATCCCAATGGGGATGATGGCGGATATGAACATATTCAGTATGAGATAACAGACGGTGATTATGAAGAACTGAGTCAGACAAAGGATGACGATGAGGAATGGATTGATATCAATACCAAAGATGGTGTGTTGCAGTATTCCCTTACATACAGTCTCAGTGAACGTATATTCGGAGATTGCGACTCCAATGCTAATAAATTCTGTGTTGCAGAAAGAGATTTTGAGGATTACATCGATTATTTGAGAGATAATACGCCTCATAATGTGATGGAGCTTAAGGCATATTATAATGCATACCTTGTTGAAAATAGAATAACAACTGTTCCGGATACGGATGTTGTTGTTGATGGCGTTATTTATCATTATATGGGAACATCAAATAAAGATGTAGAATTAAACAATGCATCTTATCGTGATTATGATAAAAACATGGTTATTCCGTGCAGCACAGGATATCTGTATCCCGCTGTATCAAATTTGAGCGGATATGTTTTTCCTGATGAGATAGACGGATATCCGGTTTATAAAATAGATGAGGGGGAGGTTGATATTGTATTAAGCAAATATATTAATTATTTTATTTCGATGAATATTGATTATTCTCATATAACCGATGTTGAAATATCGGGTATGTTTGCTGATCTTGACGGAGATGATGTTCCGGAGTGTGTTTACGGAAATGTTTATCATATAAATTCGGATGGCAATATTGAAATAATGTCCGATTATAATATGGATAGTCTTGAGAGCGATTTATATAGCGATATGTGGTCGTCAGGTATCATAGGTGCTTGGAAAAAATATAATGGACAGAAAAATGATTTTGAATTCGAGTACTGGTGTGATGCAGGTTTATCAAAGATAACGCTTGATACAAGATCAGATGAAGAACTCGCTACTATGTATGGGAATGATTTTGTGATATATCATAATTTCCTTGAAGAAAATGAAGATATAAAGTCCGAAATTGAGCAAAACGGATGTATTATACTTGCTGAATTTGAGGGTCATTATACGATTATGTATAACTTGGAAAATACATATCCCGATATGCTTTATATTAGTACCGACGGCATAGCAAAAAAATATGATCAGAATGATTTTGCAGAAGATGATGGTCTATATAATTATTTTTCTAATTTTGATATATTATATGATGATTATGATGCGTATAACTTTATTGACTTATTGGATGAAATGGTGTCACTCGGAAGCTTATATGGTGTAACTACCTATAGTGACGCAGATGATTTGATTTCATATAATCTTGAGGATGCATGGATTTTAAATTATCAGATGAGAGGAGAGGAAGTTCCCGATGGGGCCGGTTCTCAGATTATCAATTATGATAACGGAGCAGCAGAGGTTGGATACTCGGCAACCAGTGGCGAAGCTGCAGATAATGTAGAACTTACACCAGCAGAGGATGGTGCATGTGAAACAACACCTGATACAAGTGTGGGTATAGGTTCAGATATTAGGTACCAATATTACGATATATTAGCAAATTATATAGATGATGAATATAACGGAGATATTGGCGAAGGCTGCAAATTTGTGGATATTGATTCTGATGGTGAACCTGAGTGTATAATAGGTTTTGGGGCTCAATTCCAGACACTTATATATTTTACGAGTGATAACTTTGACGTGCATGAATGTGGCATAATGGGTTATGCAAATGATGGCAATTTTGCTGAAGTGGCATCTGATTATAATGAGTGGGGGGATCCTGCTTTCTATGGATATTCAGGTGGATATATGCTTGGAGGAGACTATTATTATCAGGAATACAAAGATTCTATTAATGATTTCGCGTATTATCATGATGGCGTAGGATTTTCTGGTCCGGAAGAAATTACGTATAGTGAATATGAAAAAGCTATATTACGTCTCGAAAATGAATTTATAAGAACTTCAGATATGAGCTACTATTCATCATTATCAGAAGCGTGGGAACAGTATATAAATTAGAAATCGCCTAATATTAGACATTTATGTATGTCATTAAAAGGGACTGTAAATCAGTCCTCTTTTTTATCCGAATATAAATTGACAGAACATACGTTCTGATATACAATAATATAGGGTGCTACCAGAAACGGTAGGCGGTTGTCCGAATCCGAAGTACTGTGAACTTCGTTTACATAGAGATCTCTGACGAGAAATCTTCGATAGGAGGACAGTGTCATGTTGACTATAGCTGATTTAATGGCCGTATTAGGCTTTGCAATTACTTGCTTTGCTTTTGGCTACTCAGTTGGTCGTAATAGCAAGGCAAAAAAAATAACCGCCCAGCCTGACCACTGTATGGCGGTTATTTAAAACCCAAATATTAGTGAAGGGCAACCGTCTATCGGTAGCACCTTTCAATTAAAATTATATTATTCATGGAAATGGTTGTCAATATTACATAGGGATGCCAAAAGGACTTAAGGCATCCCTGTGATTTTTACGGATGCTGTCTTTAAAGAATGATGGTGTCTCGTTAGTAATCTTTCTAAATATCTTGTTAAAATAACTGGGATCATTGAATCCACATTCCTTGGCTAAATCCTGAATGTTACCACTAAAGATATCCGGGTGCTGTAAGAGGTAAGCAGCCCGGGTCACACGCTCGAGATTGAGATACTCAAAAGGCGTCATGCCTGTGACACGTTTAAAGCATCTGCAACATTCACTCTTGCTGACCGGGATGCTCTCGGCTATCTCCTCGAGGGAGAGCGCTTTTGTAAAATTATATGTGATGAAATCGCACGCAGATTTCGTCCTCTGTTCATCAATTAATGAGTTCTCATAATTTTTATCAGGTATAAACTCACTGTTTTTAAGTACAGCATTTAACCACAGTTCACAGAGAAGGCCTTTTGTGAGCAGCTCATATCCGTACTTTTTTTCAAGTGCGGTAGTGATAGTCTTATCTATTATCTCGATTTCTTTATCGTTTTCCTCATATATCAGATACTTAAATCTGTCAGATGAAAGCGGAGCCCGGTACTTCATCGATATCATGGAACTGTCAGAAACAGAGCTTTCACCAAATATAAAATCGGGAGCAAACATAAGAGACAGTATGGTGGCGTGATCCTCTGAAATACACTGATGGGGATGACCGCCTGAGATCAGAAGTGCTGATCCGGCATTCAATGTAACAGTATTTCCACCAATATTATATGTACACGACCCGGTCCTCACATAGTCGATCTCGTACTCTTTATGCCAGTGGAGACGCTGGCGTCCGGTAAACATATTGTCCGGTTCACAGTAGAGTACACTGATGGGATAATCTCTGCTGACATAGCCGGAAAACATGGCTGACCAGTGATCTTCATCGGGAATATTCCTATTTGAATTTAAATTAACATTTCTGTCTGCTTTTTTGCGCATGATATTTAAGGTCAAATCCCTCTTGTGAATAGGAAAAATAACATAAATTTCCCCCTGTAAGCCCTTATTTTATCATATATTTACAAAAAAATAAAAACATGACGATGTTCTCCTTGAAATGATGAATTATATATTGTAGTATATGAAATGCGCGTGAAAAACGCATATATGATATGCCTTTGATGCAATACAAAGGGCATCTTGACTGAATGATTCAGGATTTTATATATATGGAGGAACAGGAAAATGAAAAACAAGGGAACAATGAGTTTTCTTTACAAAAACGGAACGGAGAAGGTTGATATCTCTCAGCTCCAGAAAAATACACAGCAGAGCGTTGTCACACAGTACAAGAGCATCAGAAAAGGCAAGAGACTCACACAGGTAGAGCTCTCAAAGCTCACCGGTATACCTCAGCCAAACATCACAAGATTTGAGTCAGACAAGAGCAATCCTACTCTTGAGATGCTGGTAAAGATGGCAGCTGCTCTTGGCAAGAAAGTAACCATCACTTTAGAAGACATTGAAGAACCCTCAGATACAACAAATTAATACAGCCATCAGGAAAAAGTACCACAGTCAGCTCTTTACGAGGTTTGCAAAATCTCTTAATCAGTACGGTATGTTAAAAGAGCATGACACAGTGATCGTAACCATAGACGATACGGCAGAATCAGTGCTGTGTGCTTTTCTCTTCAGAGAGTTGATGTGGCATGGCAAGTTTGATTTTAATGTCATATGGCATGCCGAAAGAGAACCGGCCGGATACCTTATGGAGCTCTTTAAAGAGAACGGGATAGAGGTTGTCATTAAAGATTTTGACACTGTGATATCGCAGGTAAGCGGCATTAAACGTTGTCTCTCTTATGAATGCTATGATGAGATCAATGCGTATTTCCTCGGTGGCATATTAAAACGGTCAGAGATAAAATGCCTCATGCCACTTGAAAAAGAAGGGCATGACGACTGCTATTTAATCAGACCGCTCTATCAGGTACACCGTGAGGATATTGAAAAGTTCCTGACATACTCAGGACTTGATGATATTAAGTTAAGGGAGTTATCCCCGGAGATAACCGATATGCAGGATCTGATCTCGGATTTAAGGGTAGATAATCAGTATATTGACAGCAACATATTTGCCGGTATGGAGAATATAAATAAAAGTATTCTCCTTGGCTACACAGATGAAGAAGGGCACCATTCATTTCTTGAATGGTATGACAAGTCTACCGACATATAATTTAGGGTTGAAAAATCGCCTTCTTTCGTTTAAACTAATAAAAGTGTTCGAAAAAATATGATATAGACTAATTTGATCAGGAGGATTTTTTATGATTTCCGCAGGAGATTTCAGAAATGGTGTTACTATAGAGTACGAGAATAACGTATACCAGATTATTGAATTCCAGCATGTAAAGCCCGGTAAGGGAGCTGCTTTCGTCAGAACAAAGCTTAAGGATATCAAGTCAGGTGGTGTAGTTGAAAAGACTTTCAGACCTACTGAGAAGTGCCCTACAGCCAGAATCGACAGAAAAGATATGCAGTATCTTTACGCTGATGGTGAGCTTTACAACTTTATGGATGCTGAGACATATGAGCAGATCGCTCTTCCCGCTGATACAGTAGGCGATGCACTTAAGTTTGTAAAAGAGAACGAGACTGTTAAGGTTTGCTCACACAATGGTAGCGTATTTGCTATTGAGCCTCCTCTCTTTGTAGAGCTTGAGATCACAGACACAGAGCCCGGATTCAAGGGAGATACAGCTACAGGAGCTACAAAGCCTGCTACAGTTGAGACAGGTGCTCAGGTAAAGGTTCCCCTCTTTGTAAACCAGGGAGAGAAGATCAAGATCGATACCAGAACAGGCGAGTACTTAAGCCGTGTTTAATTAACGGTATATAGCGAGTTAATATCTTAATAATTAAGACAGTAAACATATTTGTTTGCTGTCTTTTTTGTTTTTATTTTAATTATTAAGGAGATTTATATGGATAATATGATGACTTACAAAGAATTTACAGAGAAAATCAGAAAGAGTCTGGAAGGCTATTTTGATGACGGTTCCAGCGTCAGGCTGTGCAATGTCAAAAAAAATAACGGCATAGAAAAGTGCGGGGTATCATTGTTTTCAAATAAATGCAATCTGTCGCCGACAGTTTATCTTGAGGAATATTATTCAAGATACGAGCAGGGAGAAGTGCCGGCCCAGATAATACATGAGATCATCACGATATTTGAGGACAACAGAAATAAGGGGAATTTTGACATAAGTTTTTTTACGGAGTTTGACAGTGTCAGTGACAGGATAATGTGCAAACTGATAAACTCCGAAATGAATGAGGAACTCCTCTCTATGGTACCTCATATCAGGTATATGGACCTGGCGGTTGTCTTCTTTTATCTGTTTCCCGATGATGACGCCCAAAAGACATTCGGCAGGCCGGATATAGACAGCAGAGCCAGCATACTCATATATCAGTCCCATCTTGAGCTTTGGGGTAAAAATCTGGAGGACCTTAAAAAGGCGGCGTATGAAAATACACAGAAATTATCGAATCCTGACATGATCAAAATGGACGATCTGATGCTCAGTCTCCTTGAGAGGCGGGGATCATATACAGACTGTGAGAATCTCCTGGACCTGGAGGATACAAAACTGCCCAGGGAGATGGTCTTCTATGATCAGGTGATGCCACAGATGTTTATCCTGACTAACAGGCAGAGGCAGTACGGCGCTACCGTGATGCTCTATGAGGGAATATTAAAAAAGGTGGCTGATAAAATAGGCTCAGGATATTATGTAATACCCTCGTCTGTCCATGAGGTGATACTGGTGCCAGACAGCCCGGAGACCAGTGTGGGATTCCTTAAAAATATGGTGAGAGAGGTCAACAGGACAGAATTGGCCAGGACGGAAGTGTTGTCCGATTCGGTATATTATTATAATCCGCTGGTTGATGAACTCAGTGTCTGCTGATCCGTTGCATTGATACCCGAAAAGTAGACACTTAAGGGAGTTTATGCTAATATATTACGGTGTATGCACCCGTAGTCTAATGGATAGAACGGAGGCCTCCGACGCCTTTAATGCAGGTTCGATTCCTGTCGGGTGCACTTACTGTAAAATATAATTTCGCAGGACTATAAATATAAATTTCGGGTTATATTATGAGCAAAAAGAAATCAAGAAATAAAAATATACGTGGTTCCCAAAGGGAGAGTGGCGGAAATGTATCCCTTAATGAGATACATGAGGCAGTGACAGAGGATGAGCTCCTGCAAAAGGAGAATGCTGCCGAAAACGTACCTGAAGAGCAGACAGCTGGTGATATGGTCAGCGAGCAGGAGCAGGTACAGGTACAGGAGGAAGAAGACTTCCACATGCCGGAGCAGTATGAGCTGCCCCCTGAGACTGAGACCCACGTAGAGCCTGCCACATCAGGCGGAGAAGAGTATGTGGAGGTAAATGGCGATTCGGACGGAGAGTACGAGGTGATTCAGGAATATGAGGAAGGCGCGATAGTCAGCGACACTGAATATTTCGAGGAGGAGCCCCGGGCAGAAAAGCCTAAAAAGAACCGGTACGAAAAACGCAAAAAAAACAGTGAGAAAAAACGGTCAGATTCTGACAAAGGTCAGGACAAGAAAAAATCCGGAAAGAAAAAGAGCAATAAAAAGTGGAACCGCTTTAACAAGCTCATATCCGACATAATAAAATACTTTAAAAAGAATAAGATATCTGCCTATGCCATAGCTGCAACAGCAGTCATGCTCATGGTAGTCATAATCATACTGATCGGTGTCAGCAAAAAGAACAGAGAAGATGGAGGCAATGTCGTAAATCTCTCTGAAAATGCAGCTGTATCGGCAGACGGCAATGTCGAGGTCACCCAGCAGGCACTCCAGCAGGATGCTTACCCCGATGTGACAAACTTTGTGGCACTGTATTTAAGCGCCAGAGCATCCGATAATGAAGATTCGCTTCGGGCATCTGATGTAAATATAGATGATATCGAGCTAGTCAAGATAAGAGTGACCAGTGAATATATCGAAAACTATGAAAATGTAACATGCTACACAAAGCCGGGACCGTATGACAACTCATATATCGTATACGCAGTATATGATGTAAAACTGTACAACTGGGATGTGCTGGCTCCCGCCCTTATGACACTCCTCGTATGTACTGATGAGGAGGGTGGACTCTATATCTACTCCGGAAATCTCGACGAGAATATAGCCAACTATATCTCTCAGGTATCTGAGCAGACCGATGTAAAGGATCTCATGACCAAGATCGATGCCCAGTATCATGAAGTGCTTGATGAAAATATAGAATATTCTGATTACATCACAGAGATCAATCAGACTATAAAAGATGCTGTAGGCCAGGAGCTGGCAGCTGCAGCGATCATAGAAGATACCGAAGATGAAGAGCCGGAGACTACTGCAGAGGACGCTTTGGCTACATTTGAGGTAAAGGTAACGGATACAGTAAATGTCAGAGCTTCTGACAGTGAGTTCGCCGACAAGGTTGACCAGGTAACTGCGGGAACCATCTTAAACTGCTATGAGCAGCAGGCAAACGGATGGAGCAAGGTTGACTTTAACGGAGAGATAGCATATATCAGTTCCCAGTACCTTGAGAGACTTGACTTTGAGGAAGTCGACGAGAGTACGGCAATCGGTACTGTAAAGATCAAGGAGACTGTAAATATCAGATCTGAGGCAAATACAGACTCTACGATCCTGGGTGCAGGATACGCAGGGGAGACATATCCTCAGCTAGCCGAGGATGAAAACGGATGGACCAAGATTATCTATAACGGCAGAGAAGCTTACGTAAAGAGTGAGTATCTTGATTAGAAAGATTAAAAATAAAAAATATGGGTTCCGATGCTAAGCACGAGCGCAATGCATCGGAACCCATATTTTTTATTTAATACTTAGACTTCGTAATCAAAGCAACTTCTCTGAGCGGTAAATGGTCTGACCTTGGTATCGGCAACCTTTACATGCTCGGGATGAACTGCGTATCCCTTTAATGAAGCTTCATCCTCAAATGTGGAGTCAAGGATCAGATCGGCATTTGAGCTTGGCAGTCCGTCGATATAAACCTTTATGTCAGTGAGGCCGGGGACAACACCTTTAAGTCCTTCCAGACCTTCCTTAATACCTTTCTTTACAGCGTCTTTGTCTGCTATGTCGTCTTTAAGTGTCCAGATGATTACATGTTTAACCATTATTTATTCTCCTTTTCGTTGTATTCTTTCATATATTCCTCGACTATCTCCTGCTCGGAAAAGTGAGTCTTTATACCCATTATATCCTGATATTCCTCATGTCCTTTACCGGCGAGAACCACGATATCATCTTTGCCACAGTGCTCTAAGAGATAGTGTATGGCTTTCTTTCTGTCGGTGATTATCTCATAGGGAGTATCGTATTTATTAAGACCTACCAGGATATCCTTTACGATGTCATTTACATCCTCATATCTGGAGTTGTCTGATGTGACCAGGACAAAGTCTGCATACTTACCGGCCATCTCGCCCATCTCGTAGCGCCTTGCCTTTGGTCTGTTGCCGCCACCGCCAAACATGACTATGAGGCGTCTCGGGTTGTACTCCTTTAATGTGAGGAGCAGATGCTCCATACTGACAGCGTTGTGGGCGTAATCAATGAGCAGGGTAGTGATGGGCGCAGCACATGTCATGAGCTGCATCCTGCCCTTTACCTGTACATTTTTAAGACCATCTTTGATGGCTTTCTCATCAGCACCGAGTTTTAGGGCTATGGCGGCAGCGCAGAGAGCATTGCCTACATTAAAATCACCGGGCATGGACAGTTTGTATTCACCCTCTAATAAACCGTGACAGTTGAATTTCAGTCCAAGGATTCCGGGCTCCCATGTGTTTTCAAAACCGTCTGCATAGAGATCAGCCTCTCCATTCATTGAGACAGTAGTATATCTGTCACCTACGCCTTTTATCATTTCCTGCCATCGGTCAGCATCAATATTTACGATAGCATGGGCAGCGTGATCAAAGAGCATGCTCTTGCAGTGGAAATATTCTTCAAAGTCAGCGTGCTCATTCTCGCCGATATGATCGGGAGTGATATTCAAAAATGCAGCCATCTCAAATGTAAGTCCGTCGCAGCGTCCTGTCTTGTACGCCTGGGAGGATACCTCCATGACTACGTGGGTGATACCCTCGTCTGCCATCCAGGCAAAGAGTCTCGAGAGCTCGGCTGATTCCGGAGTGGTATTGACTGTATCCTGCTTTTTGCTTCCTGCATAGGCACCGTTTGTACCTATCATGCCGACCTTCATACCGGCAGCTTCCAGGATGCCTTTTATCATGTGGGCAGTAGTGGTCTTGCCCTTTGTACCGGTGATGCCTATGAGCTTTAATTTATCTGCAGGATGACCATAGAAAGCATCGGCAATTATCCTGAGGGCAACTCTTGAATCATCAACATAGACTACTGTGGCATTACTCTCGTCGATTTTTTTGCTGGCAAACAATACGGATGCACCCTTTGCTATACAGTCGGCAGCATAAGTATGGCCGTCACTTCTGGCTCCAACCAGACAAAAGAATGCACTGCCTGCCTTAACCAGTCTTGAATCATATACAATACTGTCGATGGATACATTGGTATCGCCAACGATATTTTTAATCACGAGACCATGAGCCCCGGCATCTTTTAACAAATCAGAAAGTATCATGTTTTTCCCCTTTTTGTTATGTTAACTACACACAATTTAAGGATACACCCGGCAAACGTATATGTCAAAGAAAGCATTTGTGAAAAATAAATGAAATATAGATGTTTATATTGTACAAAAATAATCTGATTATGTTATAATCAAAAAGTCGTTTTGCGACGGGAGAATAAAGCATTATGAAAGGTAGGAATATTCATGTCTGAAATGAACACAGAGAATAACGATCAGGAAAAAGATCTTAATTCCGATATCGAGAAAGAGACAAAAGATGTTTCAGAAGATGCCGCAAAAGAGGCATCAGAAGAAAAAGGAGAAAAAGATAACAAAAAGACACTCTATATAATAGAGGCACTTATCGCAGTATTTGCCATAGCAGTCATTGTGATATGTGTAGTCTTTCTGTCAAAGAAAAATAGTGAAGGTGAAGGCGATGTGTCCGGCAATACCGCATCCCAGGGTCAGATCGGCACTGTATCAGGAGATGTACCGGGAGCTGACGGCGCACCGGCAGTATACGATACAGATATATCAGCTATCAATACCATCACAGAATCAGAGGCAGAGGCAAAGGTATCTGACGGAACGATGATGCGTATCGATACAGCAGACGGTAATTATGTATATGTAATAAACCTAGATGACACAGAATACTTAAAGTCTCAGATCAATGTCACAGATGAGGAATTAGAAGATTACATCTATGCAGACCTCATGCAGTATTATACAGAGGATCCGGGAGACAGAACTGTATGCCAAAAGTATGATACAGTCAGCATCAACTTTGCAGGGTACATTGACGGAGAACTCTTTGAAGGCGGATCTGCAGATGATCAGCAGGTAGCACTTGGTGCCGGCAATTTCATCCCGGGATTTGAGGAAGGCATCATCGGTATGGAAGTCGGTGAGGTAAAGGATATCACCGTGACATTCCCTGAGGACTACGGTGCACCGGACCTTGCAGGCAAGGAAGCAGTATTTACAATCACATTAAATGAGATTGTATCCCAGGTTTCTGAACTCACAGATGAGATCGTGGCTACACACTTTACAGATATTACTACAGCTGATGAGTGCAGGGATTACTACAAGAGCCTTATCGTTGAGGAACAGGTATACGGTCTCGTAACAAAGGAATACTACGTAAATCAGATCTCAGAGGAGACTGTAAAGACATATTACGATTCAACATATGACTACTACATGTCTATGGCTCAGATGTACGGCACAGACCTTGATACACTGCTCTCATACTATGGCCAGACTACTGATACGTTCCTCGCAGACCTCATGGAGTCAGCAAAATCATCTGCATGTGTGGAGGCTATCTATAATGCGATCGGTGAGAACTACGGTATCACTGTAGATGATACAGAGGTTCAGGAACTCGCTACCCAGTATGGTTATGAGGATGTTCAGTCATTCTACGATGATTACGGCGAGTCAACCATTCAGGGATATCTCCTTGATCAGAAGGTACTTGAGTACGTAACAGATTTAGCTAAATAAACTTTTGGTTCTATTCGTATAAAAAAATAATGGTTCCGATGCTAAGCACAAGCGCAATGCATCGGAACCATTATTTTTTTATATCGTGTTATAATAAAAACTATGATTAATAAAGAATTGATTAGTAAAATTAGAGATTTGGGCTTTGAGGTGACGCCGGATTTTCGTGGTGAACTGAAAGTCTTCAGTGAGGAAATACCTACAGAAGAGATGATAAAAAATATCTTTCAATTGCTGACTATTGATGAAGAGATATTTTTCTGGAGTGATATCGACAGAGGAGGCATTGATCCGGGATGCTATTACAGTGTATATGCAGTGGGAGACGGGATGGTATACAACCTCGGAAATCATGGATGGTCCTCAGGTTATAAGAGGGCTACGGTTGATGCCATGGCTCATATCATCGTAAAGAACTGGGATAAATATTATGATGCGAGGACACAGGAGTTTCGTAATTATATAATGATCAAAAAGAACATGCTCCCTAACGGAGAGAAAAACAGACTATTAAAGGTGAAGTGATGACATTTAGATTAATAAATAAAGATGATGATGCAATAATAGCGAATATTCTCAGAACAAATCTAAAAAAGCATAAGCTCGATATTCCCGGAACAGTATATTTTGATGCAGGTATCGATAAATTAACTGAGATGTACTCTGTACCTTACTGCGATTACTATGTGGTATGTGATGATAATGGACATGTCGTAGGTGGTATAGGATATGCGAAGCTGTCATTTATGAAAGATACGGCAGAATTACAGAAGCTTTACCTTGATGAATCGGTCCAGGGAGCAGGCTTTGCATATACAATGGTCAGCTTTATTGAAGACAAGATGAGGGAAGCCGGATATAAATCTTCATATCTTGAGACTCACGATAACCTTCAGGCAGCCATTCATATATATGAAAAGAGTGGATATAAAGAGATAGAGAGGCCTAAAGAGGTAGTTCATTCTACAATGAACAGGTTTTTCATTAAGGAATTAACAAAGTTATGAAGCTTAGGCTTCACAAACATAACAGTTAATTCGGAGAATATGATATGCGTGAAGGAATGAGATTAGTATTTCCTACGATAGAATATAAAGACAAAGCAATTGAATATATAAATGAGTTTTATGAATACGACTCGGAAATAAACGGGACCGGAGCACTCGATCGTTTCCTACAGGAATCAACATATGATAAATGGCTTGAAAAGCTGGTAGATGCGATGGATATAGCCAATATGCAGGAAAACAAAGTACCTGATCTGACATATTTTTATGTGCGTGAATCTGATGACAGAATCGTTGGGACGATAAATATACGATTGGCATTAAATGATTTCCTTCGTAAAGAAGGCGGACATATCGGATATTCCGTGAGACCTACTGAAAGAAGAAAAGGTTATGGAACAGATATGCTAGCTGAAGGTATAAAAGTCTGTGAGACAGTTGGAATACATGAAGTACTGGTGTCATGCGATAAAGTGAATATTGCATCAGCAGGAGTGATTAAGAACAATGGTGGTGTGCTAAAAGACGAATTCTACAGCAGTACTTATGATGAAATGCTGCAGATGTATGTAATAAAAAATTAGAGAAAAATTTTATTGGAGATTTAAAATGTTTGAAAACTTTTTTGAATTTGTGGGAATAGAAAACAGTGAAGAATTATCGGACATGGAAGTTTACTGGGGCATCATGGGACAGATGATTCCTAAATAATTTAATATGGATAAAGAATTGATGAAGAAAAGATTAATATACGGTGTATCAACGGTAATCTTATTAATTGTTGAGATTATCATTGGCTTGTATGCGCATGGTTGGATAAGGAATTATCTGGGAGATG
>DFKO01000045.1 GCA_002373855.1 Lachnospiraceae bacterium UBA3643 | reverse complement strand
CGTCATATGCCGTACCTGAATAAACGGGATCATTCATTTTATTTTCGTTTGCCATTAGAAATCCTCCTATTAAATTTTTTCACAAAATATACCTGGGATATGATTGAAAAAAGAATAACTGAACTAAACAAAAACCACTTAAAAGCGGTATGAATTCTTCTCAAAAGTGAAATACGGTGCCATGCACCAGGGCGATATGCCCATGATAACCCAAAACATCTGTTTCGATTAGAATAATCGACAAGAAAAAAATAACAAATTATGGTGAATATGTAAAGTAAAATATTTCTTACCCGATTGAGTAGGTAGCATTCGTCCTTTACATACTGCTGATCTGTAATGCACTGCCACTATATAAAAACAAATAAATGTTGTAAAATTAAGAAAATAATCATATATATAAATCCTTTATCATTTGAGTGATTATATATTTAACAAAAAACAAGGAGTAACATCAATGCCCGTATTTGATTTTAAGTCTGAATCAGGTGACAAGGCAGAAGCTGTCTGCACATATGTAACATACAATTCATACGAGAGCATCCCCACAAAAGAGAAGCCTATCATGGTACTCGCTGATAAGGATTGTATTTTAAGACATCATTCAAACGGTATGTTTATCAATCCCGTTAAGCGCACTTCATTTGAATTCCATGATGGCGAAAACAAAGGTCCGTGGATCGATATCATTAAGATTGATTCAAGATTCACAAGCCTCGTTAAATGGCTTGGCGAAAATCATATCAAGGTAAAGCTTTCCGGTTACCCTACAGATGAGGGATATGCCGTATATAAGATCAGGGAGCAGTCCTTCGGAGAAGGCAAGAAGCTCTCGTCCGAGGACGGTTTCCTCCAGTATATGATCGAGCGGCTCCTGTCATGCGATCCTCCGAGTGAGGATGATATAGATGAGGATGATAAAGAAGAAACAGGGGACGGCATGAAGCTTACAAGTATTCAGACCATCACTGATTTCATATCCTGCGCAGGCAATACACTCCCGGATAATATAAAGCTTTGGGCGAGAAGAAACCTGGCCGTAGCCAAGTCAAACGAGGTATCTCCCGAGGAACGCCGTCATGCACAGCGCGCCCTGTCGATTATGATGGGTATCAACTGGAAGAATAATTACTTTGAAGCCATAGACCCCGTCGAAGCTCGCAGGATACTGGATGAAGAACTCTACGGTATGGATAAGGTAAAACAGCGTGTCATCGAGACCATCATCCAGATCAACAGAACCCATACGCTCCCTGCATACGGCCTCCTCATCGTAGGTCCCGCAGGTACAGGTAAATCTCAGGTGGCATATGCTGTAGCCAGAATATTAAAGCTTCCCTGGACTACCCTCGATATGAGCTCCATAAACGATCCCGAACAGCTTACCGGAAGCTCAAGAGTATATGCAAACGCAAAGCCCGGTATCATCATGGAGGCATTTGCTCACGCAGGCGAGTCAAAGCTTGTCTTTATCATAAACGAGCTTGATAAAGCAAATGAGGGAAAGGGCAACGGAAATCCTGCCGATGTACTCCTTACACTCCTTGACAATCTCGGATTTACCGATAATTACATGGAGTGCATGATCCCGACTGACGGTGTATATCCCATTGCCACGGCTAATGACAAGAGCAGGATTTCAGCTCCCATAATGTCGCGTTTTGCCGTTATCGAGATTCCCGATTATACAAAAGAAGAAAAGAAGATCATCTTTTCAAAATTTGCTCTTCCGAAAATACTTAAGCGCATGAGCATGACTGCCGATGAGATTGAGATAACTGATGACGGGCTTGATACCATAGTGGAGCTTTGCTCAGGCACATCCGGAATCCGTGATGTCGAACAGGTTGCAGAGCACATTGCTGCCAATGCCCTGTATCACATAGAGGCTGAAGGTGTGAAAAAGATAATCTATGACGCCAAAAGCATTCATGAGCTTATAGATTAACAATTAATAAATTGTTTTTTCATAAAAACGGGAGGGTCAGCTGCCCTCCCGCTTTGTATATTAATATTTTTTATTCAAATGCCTTGCCTTTTTCAGGTGCTCCCGGCTTTTTGCCCTGAGCCTTTGTGACTTCGATCTTCTTGTCCGGATGTTCTTCATTCTCAAGGTCATTGATTGATATTCTGTCCTTTACTTTGCCCTTGCTCTTCTCTCTTGCCTTGCGTTCCTCGAGATTCTTTCTGGCATTTTCTTCTATCTTTGCCTTATTTTCCGGCTTGCTTTCGAATATCTTCTGCTCGACCGATGCGATCTTGGATGCGCGAATCTCCTCTTCATCCACTATCTCAAATCCCGAAATAAAGCTTTTTCCGTCTTCCTTCACAATATTATCATTCTCAAGACGGGGATCCTTTCTTCCGCTCTTTACGAGGATATCAATATTTCTCTGTACAGAGACATTCAACATAACAGGGTCCTTGATCTTGGATTTAAGGTCTTTGGATTTTTCATCGCAGTAGCCCTTAATCTCCTTCAGTTTATCAAATACCGGAGCGATCCCTTCCTTTTCATCCTCATCCAATTCACTTATATCTACCTGCAGGAATGTTTCAATATCACTTGAAAGGTGGGTTATATGCTTGCTTATCTCCAGAAGATTATTTTTTTCCAGATCACCTGACAAATATTTAATATTATTCTTTATTGAATTATAGAATTCATACGCTTTCTTTGTATTATTTCCAAATTTGATAGCCTGTAGACCGGCTATCTCCTTTTCTCTATTCTGCTCATCCTTGTAGGTTGAAATATCCTTTAAATCTTTCGCAAAATCCTTATACTTATCGACTGCTCCCAGCATAACCTCGTGAAGATCCACAACAACCTGAAACTCTGCATTCTCTTTTGCTATCTGATCCATTGCATTAGGTCCCTTTGCCAGATCATCCTTAAGATTTTTTATGGTGTTTTCAAATCTCGGAAGCTGATTTAAAACCGCTAATATACCGGAGTATTCGAAATTAGCCACAACATAGTTTTTGATCTCTATGGCAAGCTCGAGCTTTTGCTCAGCTGTGGGATTTTTCACGCCATAGCATTTATCTCTGAGGCTTTTCAGAGACTCCTCCAGCTTATTTATCTGCTCGAGTTTTTTGTTGCTTTCTTCGATCACATTTATATTTACAGGTTCCTTTTGGTTCTCAGCCTTGATCCTGTTATTTAAGGCACTTTTACTCTTATCAATGTTGCCTTCCATCATTCCGATCACGCCGAGGATACCAATATCCCTCGGACCCCATCCATTATCAAGGGCTTTAAGCTCCGCCTTCATACATCCGATCGTCCCTGACACACCACGGGCAGCGCCTCTGCTTCCGCCCGGCTCGAATCTCTCTGTCATATGATTGAGGGAATTGTCAAGATATCTGTCGTACTGCTCAACATCGTTGACTTTTATCAAATGCTCAAAAGCATCTATATTTTTCCGGTGCTCATATCTTAATCTTTCGATATACTCCTGCTTTGCATCATCGTCTTCCCAGTTGCTTTTTTCATTTTTCTGTCTTAAATATTCAGCCTCAAGTTCGCCTCCAAAGGCTGTATTGATTGTCATGAAATCATTCAGTATATCTGCCTTCTGATCCTCCGGAAGATTTGCCTGGTCGGGATGCTTGCCCTGAAGACCCAATATCGACTGTTCAAGAGGCATGTTGGCAGTGATCTTAAGACCCGTGATGGAATTTGCAAGGAGGTTCTGAAGATACTGATTTTCCTCGATCGCCTTTCCGATATTACCGCCTGACATCTCGCATATCTTTGCATATCCGCGATACAGGTTTTGTACTTGCGGTTCCTTGATCTCGTCTGCTACTTCTTCAAATGTATCCTGAAGATACTTTAATTTTTCGCATGCCCAGTCTATGTTTTCATCCTTTATTGACATACTGAAATCGTTAGAACCGATACCAACCTTCCCCTTTTCTTTTTCTTCAACATAATCCAATTCTTTAACATTCCTGTCGGCCTTACTCAATATTTCCCCAATCAGATTGTCAATCTCGTTTGCTCTGTCTTCTGAAATCAGTTTGGCACAGTTTTGCGCCTGATTTGTCATCTGAAACAAAACCCAATACAGTAAATGATTCTTCGAATTGTAGATATACTTCCTACCTGTCACATCTGTTTTATTGTCAAATAAATCATCTGAAATCACAATTGAACCCTTTGGCATTTTTATCCTCCATAAAAAAAACAATTTTTATACTTTACACATATTAAAACATAATATGTCACAAAAGTGTTGCACTTTTATAATATCAAAAAAAATCCTCCCCGGTATTATCCGGGAAGGAAGGTCTGTATCATGATCAATTGCCCTGAGCCAGTATCTCGTCAATAGTGAGTATCCACTCATCACCGAAGATTTCCGAGCTTCTGGTCTTAAAATGATCGGGGCCGCAATAGCTGCCGCCTCTGTTTGGCGCACCGTGAGCCGCAGCCAGCTCATCAGTATAATTCTCAACCGCAATGACACCGTCTATGCGAAGCGGTCCTGTATGATACTGGAGTACCATAGGCAGCACGCCCGTATCCTCCTCAACTATCTCGATACCGTCATAGCCTACATGGAAGGTTACCCATGCCATCGCCTCAAGGAGCGTATCGGGATAATACTGGGTTGATAAATAATTACCCAGCGAGAAATAGCATAATCCCCGGTTGCCGTTGTCGGCCTCTATCCACTTGACAGGCTGGGGCACATGGGGATGGGTTCCGACGATAAGGTCTGCCCCTGCCTCGACCATAGCCTTTGCCACCCAGTCCTGATATGAATTTTCCGTAGTCTGGTACTCGATACCCCAGTGAGGAAATACTACAACTACGTCTGCAATCTCCTCGGCTCTCTGGATGTCATCGATTACATCGGGATTAAGCGAATTGAAATCAATCTTTCTCGATGAGGGATCCCAGCTGGTCAGCATCTCTGTATGATACTCAAGGTTGCTCTGGAGTGATTCCCAGTTGGCACCGTAAGTATAGTTAAGCATGGCAAATTTCACGCCGTCTATCTCCAGTATGGGAATATCCTCGCTCTTGCCGTCCTCGCCGTATATACCAATGACGAGCGTCTCGGGGTGACTGGTCTTCCAGTAATCATATGCATAATTGATACCGGAGATACCCATATCGCATATATGATTGGTGGCCTGAAGGACAACATTGAATCCGGCACGCACAATGGAATCGCCCATAGCCGTAGGTGAATTGAATGTAGGATAACTCGTAAATTCCTTATCATCTCCGCCAAATATGGTTTCCTGATTGATAACCTTGATATCTGCTATAGCGAGATACGGAGCTATGTCGGCATAGAGCGCATCATAATTGTATGTGCCGTCTGCCTGATGTCCTGTCTCGGTTACGCCTGTATGCATGAGATCGTCGCCGACTGCCATGAGATGTATATCAAACTCATTGAAGTTATGTCTCTCATAGAGTTCTCTCAGCTGATCGAGTCTGTCAGATGAGTTAAGACTCACATCACTTCCCGTAACAGGAGTTGTCGTCTCAGTCTCATACCATGATGTGTTACCGAGGTCTATGACCTCAGCGCCCTCAGGTGCAGATGATACAGGCTCCTCGCTCTCCGTGGCCTGAGCGGTTGTCTGCCCTGCATGGGAGTTGACTGTCTGTAATATTGTCATGACCGACTTGTCGACTGAGGCCGTAACCTGGGGTACCTGTTCCTGGGATACAGTTTCGGTCACCGCCGGAGCCTCGTCTTTCCTGCCACACGCCATACATATCACAGCGCACATGGCAATAGCCGTTATCTTAAATATTTTTCTCATAAAAACCTCAAATACTTACAGGAAATTGATTCCCGCATCATGAGCCTTCTGCACTACTTCTTCGGGCCAGATTGATGACTGAACCTCTCCGATGTGAGCTCTCTGCATAAAGAACATACAGATTCTCGACTGTCCGATACCGCCACCTATTGTGTACGGTACTTTCTTTTCGAGGATTGACTTCTGGAAGGGAAGTTCTGCTCTCTCCATACAGCCTGCCTTTTCAAGCTGGCTCATGAGTGAGTCCTCGTCTACTCTGATACCCATTGATGAGAGTTCAAATGCACTTGAGAGTACAGGATAATATACGATGATGTCTCCGTTGAGTGACCAATCATCATAATCGGGCGCTCTACCGTCATGGGGCTTGCCTGACTTAAGCTCGCCGCCTATCTGCATGAGAAATATCGCGCCGTTTTCTTTGGCCGCCAGTGTCTCTCTCTCCTTGGGAGTCTTATCGGGCCATCTGTCCTCAAGCTCCTGGGTTGTGATAAATGTGATATCGTTAGGCAGGAACGGATCCATGAAGTGATACTTGCCACACATGAAGTATTCCGTCTGCTTTATTGCCATATAAATACGTCTGACAGTATTTCTGAGAGTATCAATATTTCTGTCGGATTTTGCGATGACCTTCTCCCAGTCCCACTGGTCTACATAGAGCGAGTGTACATTATCCGTCACCTCGTCTCTTCTGATGGCGGTCATATCCGTGTAGAGTCCCTCTCCCTCGTGGAATCCGTATTTGCCAAGAGCCATTCGCTTCCATTTTGCAAGGGAATGTACGATCTCAACTACCGCGCCGTCCTGCTCGAGAATGTCAAATGTTACGGGACGCTCAACACCGTTTAAGTTGTCATTGAGACCTGACTCGGGTCTTACAAATAAAGGTGCGGAAACTCGGGTCAGATTAAGTGCATCTGCCAGTGCCTTTTCGAAATAGTCCTTTACTTCCTTGATGGCAATCTCTGTCTCCCTGATGCTCTGAGGGCTCTTGTACCCTTTGGGAATATAGATGTTGCACGCTTTTGTGTCTTTCTTTTCTTTGCTGATACTCTGCTCGATCATAGCCTTAAAGCTCCATTTATTGTTTATTATAAATCACAGTTATTTACTGTTCTCGGGAACGGTATCACGTCACGGATGTTGCCCATACCTGTGAGGTACATTACGCAGCGCTCAAATCCGAGACCAAATCCGGCATGTCTTGCCGAGCCGTATTTACGCAGGTCGAGATAGAAATCATAATCCTCTTTCTTAAGTCCGAGCTCATCCATACGCTTTGCGAGTTTCTCGTAATCATCCTCACGCTGTGAACCGCCGATGATCTCACCGATACCGGGTACGAGGCAGTCCATAGCGGCAACAGTCTTGTTGTCCTCATTAAGCTTCATGTAAAATGCCTTAATCTCCTTGGGATAATCAGTTACAAATACAGGCTTTTTAAAGATTTCCTCTGTCAGATATCTCTCATGCTCTGTCTGGAGGTCGCATCCCCATGATACCTTGTAATCAAACTTGTCATTATTCTTCTCAAGGATCTCGATTGCCTCTGTATATGTGACATGACCAAAGTCTGATGATGCCACATGCTTAAGTCTCTCGATGAGACCCTTGTCGATAAAGCTGTTAAAGAATTCCATCTCCTCAGGTGCATTCTCAAGTACAAAATTGATGATATACTTTATCATGCTCTCTGCCAGGATCATGTCATCCTTAAGGTCTGCAAATGCAATCTCGGGCTCGATCATCCAGAACTCTGCCGCATGTCTTGTGGTATTGGAGTTCTCTGCACGGAATGTAGGTCCGAATGTGTAGATATTCTTAAATGCCATGGCGTATGTCTCGCCGTTAAGCTGACCTGATACAGTTAAGTTTGTAGGCTTGTTAAAGAAGTCCTGCTCAAAATCAACCTTGCCCTCTTTTGTCTTAGGTACATTATTAAGATCAAGGGTGGTCACCTGGAACATCTCACCTGCACCCTCACAGTCAGATCCTGTGATAAGGGGTGTGTGTACATATACGAAATCTCTCTCCTGGAAGAATTTATGGATAGCATATGCACAGAGCGAACGTACCCTGAATACTGCCTGGAATGTATTTGTCCTGGCACGCAGATGTGTGATAGTCCTTAAATACTCAAGGGTATGACGCTTTTTCTGAAGGGGATAATCAGGTGTTGAATCTCCCTCCACAAAAACCTCAATGGCCTGGATCTCAAAAGGCTGTTTTGCCTCGGGTGTGGGTACAAGGGTACCCTTTACAATAAGGGCTGCTCCTACATTGATCTTGCCGATGGCATCAAAATTTGAGAGGCCGTCACCGTATACTATCTGAAGAGGCTCAAAGAATGTACCGTCGTTAAGGACGATAAATCCAAAGTTTTTCTGGGCACGGTTGCTGCGTACCCATCCGCCTACCTCTATCTCTTTGCCTAAATACTTATCTCTGTTTCTGAATATCTCTCTGATTGAAACTAAATCCATTTTTAAAAACTCCAGTCGTAATTATAAAAGATGTGCTCTGATCTCATCGCCGCTCATATTTACAAGGTATGCAGGTGCTACATCAAATACTGTCTTGCATCCTATCATGCCCTCACTATTCATACGGGCAACTGCTCTTGCGTATGCCACAAGTACGGCGCCTGTAAACTCGGGATTTGAGTCAAGCTTTAAGTTGTACTCAATGACATGCTTGTTCTCACCGTTTAATCCGGTCACGCCTGTACGGAATACTGATCCGCCATGCATGAGCTTTGAATGATTTTTGTCCATCTCCTCCTGTGAGATAAACTCAACGGTTGTATCATAGTCTGCGAAGTAGTTGGGCATCTCCTTGATCTCTTTCTCGATCCTTTTCTTGTCAGCGCCCTCTTTTGCGACTACATATGCATATCTTGTATGCTTCTGTCTCGTGGTGAGCTCGGGATTCTCTCCGTTTCTCACGCTCTCGAGTGCCTCGGGTACAGGGATGGTATACTGTCTTGCATCAGCTACACCCTCAACTCTTCTGCAGGCATCAGAGTGACCCTGGCTCACGCCCTTGCCCCAAAATGTGTAGTCCTTACCATTATTGAGGATCGCATTTCCGTAAAGTCTTGCGATTGAGAACATACCGGGATCCCAGCCTACCGAAATCATCGCTGTCTTTCCTGCTGCCTTTGCTGATTTATCTACATTGGCAAAATGAGTAGGGATGTTTGCATGTGTGTCAAATGAATCTATGACATTAAAGTTCTTTGCTATCTCAGGTGTCATTACGGGAAGGTCTGTCGCACTTCCTCCGCAGATGATCATTACATCAATCTCATCCTTGTGATTTACCGCATCATCAAGTGCATAAACGGGAACATTTTCTGTCCTGATCTTTACACTCTTTGGATCACGTCTTGAAAATACAGCAACGAGCTGCATATCTTCATTGTTTGCAACTGCTGCCTCAACGCCTCTTCCTAAATTTCCGTAGCCTACGATTCCTACTCTTACCATTGTTTTGTCTTCCTTTCTTAATTTGAAAAACCATGTGATATTATATCACTACTATTATTTTATGAAAAGATTTATAAATCTTTTACCCCTAAAAAAAGAAAAAGACAGCCCCTGTATCACAGACTGTCTTCCTCGACTTATCTTTATGCAATTATATCTAATTATATCTGTCTCTCAAATATGACTACTACCTGCTTCTGTGTGGAAGAAAATCCCGTCATCGAGATTTTGGTCTTTGCCGACTCCTTTGTCGTGATCGAATGTACCTTCCAGCCTGCAGCCGAATATCTGTTGAGCATACTCTGGAAAGATTCAAACTCTGCCAGTGAGCCCTGCTTTTTATCGGCATCGGTCAGGATATCGTCAACCACCTCTACCGCATACTCATATCTGGGCTGGGATATCATCGTCAGCTTTCTGTCTATCTGAGTGAGCTTGTCTACAATGACTGCCTCAGCAATCCTTGCATAATCATCCTCATCTGCATCTGCAAGGAGATCATCATTTATCTCACGGCGCTTGCGCACACATACGGTATCCGAATACATCGAGCTCTCTGTGACATGCTGCTTGGCGCGGACCAGGTTGTCCTCTCGCTTTGCAAAGCCTTTTTCCTCGAGGTACTCCAAAGCTACCTTCTGGATGTTTTCCTCTGTCTTTTCAAGACCGTAATCTACGACTTCCTCGATTTCCTCGATCCTGTTAGTCTCGATACTGCCGCTCTTTTTAATCATGTCTGCCATGATCTGATTTGTGTTGACCATTCCTGTTACCTTCCCTTTATTTATTCGTGCTACCCCACCGGAATCATAAACGATTGACATTGATTCCATAGCACTGTAACCTTTTTCCCTACCAATTCATACTACCATAACATCCCAATATTTTCAAGGCTTTAAGCCCCGTCTTCATCCCCTTCACCGTTATCTGTTTCAGGGTTTTCAAAGCGTTTCATTTTGTCTTTTATTTTACTTGCTCTTGCCTGTTTCTGCTCCTGTATTTTAGTCTCTTTCTCTGTCTTTTCCGCCTCGATATTTTCCTTTGTACGGGCCACTTTGTCAAATACTTTCCTCATGATAAACGATGAGCAGTAGGCCAGCAGTGCCGGCAGGATAATGAGCCAGAGGTACCATGTACTGATAAATATCTCTATATACCATCCCGATAAAAATACAGGCATAAACCATATCAGACATATCTTGATCCATGATCCCAGATTGCCGACTGAGAGCAGGATACTGTTTTTAATAGTATTGCCAAGAGTATTGTCATATCTCGCTACCAGGGGAAAGAGAAACGGCAGCGCAAGTGCCACGACCATTATCTCTATGGCAGCTATGATCATATATGCATACGAGATTGCACTCTCCTGGGATAAAAAGAACACAATCTCTCCGCCTATTACCACTCCTGCGACGAGTACGATCATCCATACGGCCGTAGCCCGTTTAAAGTTTGCTTTGAATGCTTCCCAGAAACTCTTCCAGAGAGTACCTTCCTCTTTTCTGACCATCTTTAATGTATATGAATACATGGCCGTAAAAGATGCACCGATGGTGATTACAGGGATGCAAAATAACAGAAACAGAATGTTAAGTGCAAACAGATTGCCGAATGTCTCCATTATCGGTATTAGTTTTGACTGCTTAAGTTCCTGTTCTGCCATTAATTACTACCTCCGTTTATGGTCAGTCCGTTGCCTGTCAGATATTCGCACATGGCTACAATCTTTGTATCTGTGAGAGCTGCCGTGTCCACCGGGGCGTTAGCTATACCCGATTCCTTTATCCAGTTGTCCTGAACTGTTGTATAAAGGGATGATGCACTCTGCTCAGCCATATATCTGATGGAATAATCCTTAAATTCCGTATCGTCTGTATTGTCCATGCGGACTACCATATATCCGGCTTCTGTCTCGACTACCTCAGAGATATCACCGTTTTCCATGCCCTCTAACAGTTCATTCAGTTCCTTAGAGTATGCGCCTACATATCCTCTCTCGGTACCTGACACAAAGTCCACGCCATACTCTATGGCCAGCTCTTCAAGATTTCCGTCGGCATCGCCGTTCTCTACATTTTCCAAGGCTTTTTCACGAAGTTCCTCGGCTAACTTATTCTGCTCCTGAAGCTTTGCTTCATTACAGCTTACATAAGCGCCGTCAGATGTTGTGACAGGCTGATTGTCATTGTCATATTCTATACTTGGGAAGAGAACATAATAAATCTGGAAAAACTTCATTTCCCCGTATTTATCAATATACTCAGCCTCGTAATCATCAGCGAGATCTGTTAATGTCTTCTGACGGAGTGCCTCTATATAAACCTGTCTCTCAAAGAGTTCATTAACCTTTTCCCTGCTTATGCCAAATGAGTCAAAAAACTCCTGACCAAAGTAATCATAAAATGACTGGGCTTTTACATCCGCATCTGAGATGGCTACAGGGTCCGGAGTCACTTCCTCTACGAGAGCCAGCTTGTACTCCACTGTCTCAAGCTTTATCTCATTTAATATGGAGTTGTTTGCATTCGAAACCGCCTCAGGTGAAGCGAGGGTCGCCGGATCAATCTCAAAATTGTACAGATACTGTACCATAAAGAGGTAGTAATCCTCTAAGGTAATATCAATATCTTCAAAGGTCATGAGGACTGTCGATGCGGCAGTGTCATGATCTACCTGTTTTCCGATTGAAGATACACTGACCTCCTGGCCGGACACATTTCCGGATACAGTATTACCTCCGTTACATGCCGTCAGCGATACTGCCATCAGGACTGTAGCAATTGCAGCAGCTGATTTATTCATAAAGTTCTTTCTCATAATATCCTCCGTAATTTGATTCCTGGTAAACATGCCTTATATTTACCCGGGAATAGCAGTAGTCTTTATCAGACTTTAATATTATAACACCCCTTTCCTTTCTTTGAAGAGTTTTCACAACTTTTTCAATATTTTACTTATAAAAAATATCCCTCCGGATGCATTGCGGTTAGCTCAGCATTCGGAGGGATATTTTTTTATTATCAAACTATAAACTTAGTGAAAAGTAATCATTCCTTAACGCCACCGAGTGCAACACCGGCAACGATATATTTTGAAAGTACGAGGTATGCGATAAGGATAGGCATAACCGCGATTGTAAGTGCTACATAGATCTGACCCCAGTCTCTCTGCTTATCGTTTGACTTGATAGCCTCGATGTAAAGAGGAAGAGTACCGAGCTCTTTCTTCTTGGTAGCAAGGATAAGTGAAGGTGTGTAAAGGTTGTTCCATGAACCAACGAATCCGAAGATTGCCTGTGTAGCCATAGCGGGCTTAAGGAGAGGAAGTGCAATAGTATTGAATGTATTGAACTCTCCTGAACCATCGATACGAGCAGCATCAACAATCTCTACTGAGAAGCCTGCCTCCATGTACTGCTTCATGAAGTAAACTGTTGTAGGAGCAGCCATAGCCGGAATGATGAGGGGCCACATTGTTCCATACATATGTGTAAGGTTACATACCTTGATAAATCCGATGATTGAAACCTGCATAGGGATCATCATGATACCATAGATGAATGCCCACGCTGCATTTCTGAATCTGAAGTTGTAAACTGTTACAGCGTATGCTGTAAGTGCTGCAAAGTAAACCTGAAGGATTGTTGCAGGCACTGTGATGATGAGTGAGTTGAGCATTGCCTTCCAGATTGAGATAATCTGTGCATTCTCACACCAAACCTGGAGTCCCTTGAAGTTCTGGAACCAGTGGCTTTTGGGAAGGAAGTACTTTGCAACCTGAACCTCACTGTTTGTCAATGTACCGTTTATAATCATCATATAAAACGGGAATATACTTAAGAAGCAAAGTAATATACAAATCACATATCTGAAAGGAGCTGTGAGTTTAACCTTCTTCTTGTCCTGTGTCATATTTATCTGCATCTGACTCATTTGTGTAACTCCTCCTTATCTCTTCTCTTTTTTCTCTGATGTAAGTATGTAGAATACCATACTTACAGCGAGGGTGATAACGAACAGCACTACTGAATAAGCCGAAGCACGACCTACATTCTGACCTGAACCTGACTCAACATACTTCTTAATCGTCATAACGATTGTAGTTGTAGAGTTGAGCTGCTGGCCCTTGTAATTAACAACCGGACCTCCGGCGTTGAAAAGCTGAGGTATATCATACATCTGAAGACCACCGATAGCTGATGTAACCATTGTAAACTGAAGAATTGGTTTAAGAAGAGGTACTGTGATCTTAAAGAACTGCTGTCTTGAAGATGCACCGTCAACCATGGCAGCCTCGTAAAGTGAAGGGCTGATACCCATGATACCTGCGATAAGCACGATCATCGTGTTGCCGTACCACATCCAGAACTGGATGAAAGCAATGATGAAAAGTGAAGTCCAACCGTGGTCAAGCACACCGTTTGAAGGAATAGGAACTCCCAATCTCTTTAAGAGAAGTGTGATTGTACCCTGAACCTGGAACAATGCGTTGAAAAGGAACGCGATTGAAGCGGCTGTGATAATGTTGGGCATATACATGATAACTTTATATGCACCCTGACCCTTAAGCTTGCACTGGATATCTGTAAACCATGCAGCCAGTAACAGCGAAAGGAGAATCTGAGGGATAAAGTTCAATAACCATAAGCAAATTGTGATACCGATTGAAGACCAGACTTCTGAACCTTTTACAAATACATATGATGAAAAGTTTCCGAGTCCGACAACGGTCTCTACAGCGTTACGACCTTTTTTAACGGTCTGTACAAATGCGCTTCCGAATGTGTAAACAAGCGGAAATAATTGGAAAATAAGGAAAACTACGAAGAACGGTGCAAGGAAAATGTAACCGTATCTTCCATATTCGACTGTTTTGTTTTTTGTTTCGTTTTTCAAGACATCACTCCCCATATCTTATTTATAGTTTTGATAATTAATACCCTTGGAAACATAAAAGGTATTTTTCTGAAATCACGCACCGACACGAAAACCGTGCCGATGCGTTTCTTTCAGATAAAGTGATTAACTTTTGTTTGAGATTACTCTAACAGTTAATTCAGTAGTAAGATTACTCGATTACAACGTAATCATATGTCTTAGCTACTTCATCCTTTACATACTGAAGAGCAGCGTCTACGTCAGCAACTTCGCCTGAGTTGTAAGCTGTAGCAGCCTTTGTGATGATGTCCTTAAGAGGAGCATCAAGGTAGCAAGCATTTGAAAGGTCGATGTTCTTTACAGACTCAGCCCAGATTACGAAAGGATCCTGTCCGCCAAGAATCTCTCTTGCAGGAAGACCACCCTCGTCGTTAGCGATAAGCTCCTCGATAACTGCCTTGTTGTTTACGAAGTCACCTGTATCTTTTGCAAGTGTGTACATGATGTCTTCATCACAGCAAAGTGAGTATACAAGGAATGCAGCGAGCTCTGTGTTAGGGCATCCGTCCATAACCATGCAGTATGTACCACCCCAGTGATATCCAACAGGACCCTCACAGATGTGCCACTTACCATATGTAGAATCCTCAACAGGATTTCCATCAGCATCCTTATTGAATGCCATACACCAGTATACTGACCATGTACATCCGAAGTATCCGAATACATCTCCTTCGTATCCAGCGTTCCATGTAGCATCCCACATAGAAGCGTTGTTTGTGTACTCGCCATCGAAGAGTTCCTTAGAAAGCTCGAAGAAGTCTGTTACAGAAGAGTCAAGTGTAAGTGTCTCTGTTCCGTCATCAGCTACTGTGATCCAAGGCTGTGTCTGCTGATCGAAGCAAGCGTACTTGATCTCATCAGGACCAGCTACCATAGCGTAACCAGCATCCTTCATTGTCTGAGCTGTCTCCATGAATGCATCCCAATCCTTTACGTGCTCCTGTACGTCAGCGGGATCAGATGATCCAAGAACTTCCTCAGCGATGTCTGTTCTGTAAACGAAACATCCGGGTGTTGCCTGCCATGTAAGAGCCTTGAGCTCTCCGTTGTATGTAGCGTACTGCTTAGAGAAGTTGTAAGCGTTTGCATACATCTCATCTGTGATACCGATCTCTGAAAGAGGAAGTGTCATATCAGACTCTGTGTAGTACTTAGCTACATCGTTATCAGCTGCGATGATTGAAGGGAACTTCTCATCGTTGTTCTCGATAAGTGTATCGATTGCTGTCTGGTATGTTCCGTCTGTTCCGGAAACACCAAGGTTTACGTACTCAACGTAGTCCTGAAGCTCAGGATAAGCATCAAGAACGTACTGCATTCTTGAACCGAACTCGTCGTTCCAAGCGTAGAAGTAAATCTTGTCAGCGTCTGTCCAAGCTGATGTGTCAGGGCACTCAAGCTTAGCTGTTACTTCTGTTGCTGTGAAGTCTTCCTCAACAGGCTCTGCATCTGCATCGCCAGCTGCTGCGTCGTCTCCTGCTGCTGCATCATCTGTAGCTGTATCGCCAGCTGCATCAGCATTAGCATCAGGTGTTGTCTCTCCGCCAC
>DFKO01000095.1 GCA_002373855.1 Lachnospiraceae bacterium UBA3643 | reverse complement strand
GGGCAAAGTGGAGACAGGCGGAAAAGAGTACGAGGCAAAAGCAGGCGACGTGGTATTTCTCGACTGCAGAAAGCATTACTCACATACAAGTGATGCAGCCGAGCCCTGGGTGATCAGGTGGGTACACTTTAACGGTGAGCTCCCCGGCAAGCTCTTTGCCGTATTTGAGGAGGCAAACAAGAAAAAACCCGTATTTACACCGGAGAAGGGGCTGGCAGGATATGAGAAAAATCTCGACAGACTGGCAGAGATCCTTGAGGACAACAAGGTCATCAGCGAGATCAACCAGTCCAAGCTCCTTGACAAGATCCTCTGCATGATATTAAACGATACGGTGGGAGACAGCGTACTCTCATTTGACGACAGGGACAAGACAGGTTCGGAGGATGAGTTTTCATCACTGCGTGAATCGGTCAACGATCATATCGGCGAGCCAAACCTTGAGAGGATACTCTCCATCCAGTACGGACTCCAGCCGGAGACATTAAACTCACTCTTTGAGCAAAAGTACGGTATCAGTCTCCAGAACTATATAGTAAACAGAAAGTTTAATAAGGTTAAGGAACTCCTGCGCTTTACCATCAAGTCCATCGAGGAGATAATCAGCGAGGTGGGCATCGAGGATGAAAAGGCGCTCCGTGACTACTTTATGGAGACAGAGGAGATGACGCCGGAGGATTACAGAAGGCGTTGGGCTCAATGGATAAAAAGCTGAAAGTATGATATACTGAATCAGATTAGTTTACATAATAAAATCCAAAGGGGAACCGGATATAATGAAAGTAACAGCACTTATAATGGCAGGCGGCAAGGGCGAGCGCTTCTGGCCAAGGTCAAGAGTAAACAAGCCAAAGCAGTTTTTATGTCTTACAGGCGACGGCAAGACGATGATACAGCAGACAGTAGAGCGTATCAGGCCTCTTGTCGATTATGAAGATATCTTTATCGCCACCAATGAGAAATATAAAGGACTTGTAAAGGAGCATCTCCCGGAGATACCTGAGGAAAACATACTCCTTGAGCCGGTGGGCAGAAATACCGCACCGTGTATAGGCCTCGGAGCCATCCATGTGAGGAGAAAGTATGAGGATGCAGTCATGCTCGTACTCCCCAGTGATCATCAGATCAAATATAAAGGAATGTTTATCAATGTCCTTAAGGATGCGATAGATGTGGCGAACGAAGGTGAGAATCTCGTGACGATCGGCATCACACCAAATGCACCCGAGACAGGATACGGATATATAAAGTTTCTGCCGGATCATATGATAGGCAGGGCATTTAAGGCGGATAAGTTTGTTGAAAAGCCCGATTTAAATACAGCCAAGAAATACCTCGAGACCGAGGAATATATGTGGAACTCGGGTATGTTTGTATGGAAAGCATCAACCATACTTGATTCGATAGAAAAGCATCTGCCCGAGATATACGGCGGACTTAAGCGCATAGAAGAATCCATCGGTTCGGACGATGAGGAGAGTATCTTAAGCGGAGTATTCGAATCGATTCCGTCCGAGTCCATCGATTACGGTGTCCTTGAAAAAGAGGACAGCATATATGTACTTCCCGGTACATTCGGCTGGGACGATGTGGGCTCATGGCTCTCGGTAGGACGTATGCGCCAGGCCAATGATGCCGGCAATGTGGTAAGCGGCAATGCCATGACGGTCAATGTCAAGAACTGCATCATCGAGGGCGAGGACAAGCTCATAGCAGCCATCGGTATCCACGACATTGTGATCGTCGATACGGAGGATGCCACACTGATATGCGCCAAGGACAGCACCGGCGATATCAAGAAGATAGTAGAGAACTTAAGGATCTGCAACAGAGATCAGTATTTATAAATAATAAGCGAATGGAGAGTATTATAAGATGAAAATTGCGGTAGCCGGTACAGGATATGTAGGTTTGGTTACGGGTACATGTCTTGCAGAGACAGGACATGACGTGGTATGTGTCGATATCGATGAAGCCAAGATCAAGGTGATGGAGAGCGGCGTATCTCCCATCTATGAAGAGGGCCTTGAAGAGCTGATGCAGAAAAACTATGCTGCAGGCCGTATCAGATATACCACAGATTATGCGACTGCATACAGGGAGTCTGATGTGATCTTTATCGGTGTGGGTACACCCGAGAGACCGGACGGCAGCTGTAACCTCGATTATGTAATGGGTGTAGCCAAGCAGATAGCAGAGTCGGTTGTAAAGGATACCCTCGTGGTAGTAAAGTCCACAGTGCCCATCGGTACCAATGATGACATTGAGAAATTCTTAAAAGCCAATGTAAAGGCCGGCATAAATATTGAAGTGGCATCAAACCCCGAGTTTCTTGCCCAGGGTACAGCAGTTCATGATACGCTCCATGCATCAAGGATCGTCATCGGTACGGAGTCGGTACATGCAGCCGAGATACTTAAGAAAGTATACGAACCCTTTGGCGTACCTATCCTCTCTGTAAACAGGAGGAGTGCCGAGATGATCAAGTATGCGAGCAACGATTTCCTCGCACTCAAGATCTCATATATGAATGATATCGCAAACCTCTGTGAACTCCTCGGAGCTGACGTAAAGGATGTAGCAAAGGGCATGAGCTACGATGAGCGTATCGGCAACAGATTTTTAAATCCCGGTATCGGATACGGCGGCAGCTGCTTTCCCAAGGATACCAAGGCGCTCAGAGAGCTTGCCAAGAGCAAGGGGTATGATTTAAAGACAGTTTCGGCAGCAGTCGAGGTAAACGAGAGGCAGCAGAGAATCCTCTATACAAAGGTAAAGAATGCAAATATCAGTTTAAAGGACAAGAGAGTCGCAGTACTCGGCCTCGCATTCAAGGCAGGCACGGATGATTTAAGAGAAGCATCATCCCTTAAGCATATGCCCCTGTTCCTCGAGGACGGTGCCCATATCGTGGCAGTAGATCCCGTTGCGGAAGCAAACTTTAAAAAACGTTACCCGGAGGGTAAGCACGGCAACGGTTATATAGAATATGCACCTGATGCAAAGTCTGCGCTTAAGGATGCGGACCTGTGCATCATCATGACAGAGTGGCCCGAGTTCAAGGCTCTTAAGCCTGAGGACTTTACCTCTAATATGAAGAGTGCTGTCGTATTTGACGGACGTAACCTGTATGAACCTGCAGACATGAGAAACGCAGGTATTAAATATTCCTGCATAGGTAGATAATATGGATAAGATAAAGATGGTTTCGGAACCGGTCATATGGCTGGTTCTGATGCCGATCCTTGTGGGACTCCTCCCATCTCATCTGATCACGAAAAAGCATAAGAGGATAAGCACTGTATACCTTTGTGGCTGGCTACTGATGGTATCGATATTTCAGATAGTTGCCACTTTTTTTGTTGTGAAAGGGTATACCATGACGACGCTTGCCCTGACTTATGCTTTTATCATATCTGCAGTCATGGTACTGTCTGTATCATTTGCCATGGCAGGCGTGGTAAAGACAGGAATCAAAGAGTATATCATGCTCCCTGATATTAAACATATGCAGAGACGGGATCTCATCACATGGATAGTATTTTTCCTCATCATGACAGGACAGATAATCATGTCGATAGTCCTGGCTACACCTAACGGCGACGATGCCCAGTATGTGACGATGGCAGTCATTGCAGATCAAAAGGATAAGCTCTTTACCATCAATGCTTATACCGGTGCACCCCAGGCCCTGCACTTAAGGCATGCCCTGGCCCAGTTCACCATGTTTTACGGATTTTTGGCGAGGCTGAGCGGTATACATGCAGCGGTGATAGCCCATACGGTGGTGCCCATAGTGCTCATCCCGATCACATATATGATCTACGGTCATATCGCAATAAAACTTTTTAATAATGACAGGTCAAAACTCCCTGTATTTATGGTGCTCATCTCACTTATAAATATGTTTGGAGCCACATCGGTATATACAAATGAAGTATTTTTCTTAACGAGGACATGGCAGGGCAAATCGATGCTGGCCAATATCGCGATACCGGCTGTATTTGATGTCATCCTCCTGATCGCCAGGGAGACGGAGAAGAGGAGACGCTTTACACTAAAGATCTGCGGACTCTTTTTCATTTTGTTTCTGGTAAATCTGGCAGGGGCATTTGCCAGCAGCCTTGGCATACTGCTCCTGGCGGTGATGGAGATAGTATTCCTCGCGGTAGTCAGCATCAGAAATATCAATTATCGTATCATACTGATGACACTCGTCTCGATGATACCGTGCTATGTATACATATTCCTGTATATGTACAACCTGATTTATTACTATTTGTTCCAGAGGGTTTAGTTTATGGGTCAGTTAATCGGAGAGATATTTGAACAATATTCGAGATATACGGGTACCGGAGTATTTATGGTTCTCTTTTTCGTGGGCCTCGTATTTCTGGCTGTCACGGAAAATGACAAGGAAAAGGCCGGATATACGGTACTCCTCCACGGCAGTGTATGGATGGCCATCATCATATTTATCCCCCTGCTATATGTGGTATATACGAGACTGGTGGATACGGGGACTTACTGGAGATTCTTCTGGCTCATACCCATGGGTATCGGTCTGGCATATGTAGGTACGGAGCTGATAAATGACCACAGGGTGATGGGATTTTTGCTGATAGTACTGGTGCTGCTCCTTGGCGGCAATCTCGTATACACATCGGACTACACTTTTGAAAAAGCGGAAAATGAATACCAGATACCCCAGGAGGTGATAGACCTCTCCGATATCATAGAGACCCACGAATGTCCCGTAAAGAAAGCAGCATTTCCACTGGAGCTACTCATATTTATCAGGCAGTATGATGTGGATATCACCATGCCCTACGGCAGGGAACAGCTGGATCCTAACTGGGTGGAGACGGAAAATGATTTCTTTAATGCGATCATGCAGGACTGGTATGACTTTGAACTGATCAGACACAACTGCTACGATACGGCCACATGCTATTTTGTGGTAAACAGGGGGCGTCAGTTTATAAACAATCCGTCGACATACGGATTCCTCAAGATAGGCGAGACAGGGGATTATGAGGTGTATTACCATCCCGGTGTCTACCATGATATTTACGAAAGTCAAAATTGACACATATATGTAAAAAAAGGTATAATATAGTGCTTTTATAATGACACGCATAGAAAGGCAGGTAAATGATATGTCACTTATAACAAGAGAAAGCAAGGATAAGTATGAAGAGGAGCTCAGATACCTTACACTCACAGCACGTAAGGAAGTAGCACAGAAGATTAAGGATGCAAGAGAGCAGGGAGACCTCTCTGAAAATGCAGAATATGATGCAGCAAAAGAGGAGCAGGGCAAGATCGAGTCAAGGATCGTTGAGCTTGAGGAACTCCTTAAGAATGCCGAGGTAGTAGATGTAGAGGTAGTCAACGGCAAGGTGACAAAAGTAAGCTTTGGATGTACTGTAGTTGTTACAGATCTTGAAACCAAGGAAGATATCGAATTCAAGATCGTGGGAGCTTCTGAGGCAAGTACACTCGATGGCAAGATATCAAACGAGTCACCTATCGGTGTAGCACTCATGGGTGCAAAGAAGGGCGAGACAGTAGAGGTTGAGTGCCCCGCAGGTGTTATCCAGTACAAGGTTAAGAGCATTTCTGTACAGAAATAATTTTGATTTAAGAAAGCAATAAAGTAATCGGACGGAAAAGATAATGGCAGAGCAGAATAATAAGAACAATCAGCCTGCAGAGAATCAGGCACAGGATTTAAACCAGCTCCTCAAGGTGAGGAGAGAGAAGCTTGAAGAGCTTCAGAGCGCAGGAAAAGATCCTTTTGTGATCACAAAATATGATCAGACCCATCATACAGACGACGCGATCAGTCTCTACGAAGAGTACGAGA
>DFKO01000068.1 GCA_002373855.1 Lachnospiraceae bacterium UBA3643 | reverse complement strand
TTTTCCCGGCCACCCTGATTATCTCGTAACGGTATTTCCATGCTATCGCGAAGATTTTTATATCATCTATAAAATATCTCTTAAACAGTCTTCCGGGCTCCTTTAAAAATCTGTAAAACCATTCCAGGCCGTTCTTTCTCATCCATTTTGGAGCACGCTTAACATTCCCCGCCTCAAAATCAATGGCTGCTCCAAAGGGAAGAGCTACCCTGAATGTCATCCTGTCCCTGTATTTATAAATAAACTTCTCCTGCTTTGGAGCGCCGAGACCGACTACCAGGATATCCGGGCATACTTTGTTGATCTCTCCAAATACTTTTTCAAGCTCTTCTTCATCATTTTCAAATCCGTATGACGGAGAGTATGTACCCACTATATTCAGTCCCGGATATTTCTTTGTCAGTTTCTCCGCTGCAGTTTTTGCCACGCCTTCTGCTGCGCCGAGCAGAAACATTGTATATCCCTTTTTTGACGCCATCTCGCATACTCTCGGGAGCATATCGGCTCCCGGTATTTTCTCAGTGATCGGGCATCTGACCGATTCTGCTATCCACATAAGTGGCGTACCGTCAGTGATTATCAGATCGGCATTTTCATATACCAGTCTGAATGTACCGTCCTTTTCAAGTTTAACCACGTGATCGGCATTGGGCGTCACCACATATCTCTTTGCTTCGGTTTCTTCACGGCAAAATGATTCTATCCGGTCAACTGCCTCATCAAAACTGATATCATCTATAAATATGTTCAGAAACTTTCTCCTGTGTCCCCTGTACGAGACAGGCTCCTTTTTCTTTCTGATGATGATCGAAAAGATTTTTTCAATGAGATTAAATATCAGTGCCACAAACATAACGCTTGTACAGTCAACTATCACATCAAAAAGATCACAGTACCGCTCCGGTACAAACAGCTGGAATATCTCATCAGCAACTGATACTACGCCGCACATAAACATTATATATATGGCCCTGATCCTGCCATGAAAACCATTGACGGTAATCGCCATACCCACACACAGGGCGAGAGCCGCATACTCTCCCATATGTCCCAGTGTCCTGACTATTGCATTTAACGACTGCATGAGTATCTCATAATGGGCTGACGACATATCAATTCCGAGGAATGTAAACCTCGATACATCCGTTGCCACCTTAAAACTGTTCTGATTTGATATCTCTCCGGTCTGGGATGACAAAATAAATATTGTCACAAGTACCGCAAGAGCAGGAGCCCATGACAGCGTGGAAAGTGCAACTTTACCACCGGTAGCTATCATAAATCTGATATTCATACCGATATATCCCGGTCTTATCCTCTTAAGCGCATCTGAGGAAAGAGACGATCTGCCTGTCTTTAGTCCGTATGACAGACCGATTGTGAGAGCATTCATCAGGGGTGCATTTTTTACGATCCAATTTCTGGATTCATCATCTGTCACTGATGCAAATACATAATCTTCTTTTACAAGAGCCGGATTAATATTATCATATGTCCTCAGTTCATAATTTAGTCCGGGATGTTTATCGAGCAGATTTTCAACCAGTTCCTCATAATCGCTCTTGTCCCTGCAGACAAATAATATGGAATTTCCTGTCTTTGCCAGATCATCAAGAAGAGTTCCCACAAAGGCGTCCATATTTATCTTTTTTGCAACAGGATATCCCTGTACATGCATCTCCGCTATCAGCTGACCGCTCACGGGAAATGCCACAAGAGCACTGTTTAAATAATCCGAAAAATCTCTGTCTCCCTCTGCCGTCATCACATCTGATACAGATGCGTTGCAGATATATTTCCCCCGGTATCTGTTTACTGCTTCATCACGCAAAAAGGCAACCAGCTCTTTCGTTCCGGTTGCCGCAAGGAAAGTATTTAAAACCTGACATTTTACGATATCAGCCACAATAATATCCTCAAAAATGCATTACTTAATTATCGATCTGAAATACTCGATTGTCTTATCAAGACCTTTATCAAGAGGGATAGTAGGCTCCCAGTCCAGCTCTCTCTTTGCTGTTTCTATCACAGGCTTTCTCTGAAGCGGATCATCTGAAGGCAGAGGCATATATACAAGCTTAGATTTACATCCGGTCTTTTCTATCACCAGTTCTGCAAGCTGCTTTATCGTAAACTCTCCGGGGTTACCTATATTGCACGGTCCTATGAAATCGGCTCTCGAATTCATCAGTCTCACCATACCCTCTATCAAATCATCAACATAGCAAAAGCTCCTGGTCTGGCTGCCGTCTCCGTATATGGTGATATCCTCACCCTTTAATGCCTGTACTATAAAGTTTGACACCACTCTGCCGTCTGCAGGGTGCATCTTGGGTCCGTATGTATTAAAAATACGCATTATCTTTATCTCTGTGCCGTGCATCCTGTGATAATCATAAAACAGTGTCTCAGCCGCACGTTTTCCCTCATCATAGCAGGAACGGATACCCATGGTATTTACACATCCCCTGTATGTTTCAGGCTGTGGATGTACTTCCGGATCACCGTATACCTCTGATGTGGATGCCTGGAGTATCCTTGCCTTTACTCTCTTTGCAAGTCCCAGCATATTCATGGCTCCGAGGACGCTTGTCTTCCATGTCTTTATCGGATTGTACTGATAATGAATTGGGCTTGCAGGACATGCAAGATTATATACCTGATCTACCTCGAGAAAGATCGGCTCCGTTACATCATGGCGTATAAATTCAAAATAATCATTTCCAAGCAGATGCCTTATGTTATCCTTGTTTCCCGTAAACAGGTTATCAAGACAGATTACATCATTACCCTCATCTATCAGTCTGTCGCAGAGGTGCGATCCCAAAAAACCTGCTCCGCCTGTTACAAGTATCCTTTTTCCCATTTTAAATATCCTCCAAAGATATTATTTTCTTAATTACTTATTTATTAATATTCTGATGTACGGTGTCACGCTGTGATATACGGCAGATAAAAGGCCGTAATTTTTTTTCACAAAATAAAACCAGTCACCTGCCGGCAGTCCTTTCGGACTCTCCTTTTTTCTGATTCTCTCTTTCCTCGAAAGAGATGTGTCCCTCCATGAACCTGTTATATCATTATCACTGCACTGTCCTGCGTAATCCTCTCCGTTTATGATGATATACCCTTTACGCCTTATCATCATTCCGTAATCATAATCACCCATACTGTGTCTGTAATTTTTATCAAGCATTCCGACGTCAAAGAAAACTTCACTTTTAACAAGTACGCCGTTACAGTTAAATGTATCTGCCTGCTTCACTTCTTTTGACGGTTCCAGCAGCTTAAATTTTGCAAAATGATC
>DFKO01000034.1 GCA_002373855.1 Lachnospiraceae bacterium UBA3643 | reverse complement strand
ATCCGCAAGATAAAAATGTCATGCAAAGTGCAAAACATCAGAATAATATCAGATGTATCAGCGGTGGAAATATATATAAATGATGGTCAGTATGTAATGACTACAAAGCATTATCCAAAGAAGGATATGAAAAGAGAGCTTAAGATAACAGGAGATATGGATTTAACCTGTTATAAGCTAAAGAGTATGGTGTTCAAAAAGTTGCAAAAATAAAAAATTATTAGGAGGATTGAATATGATTAAATTTGAATATGTAATTACAGACGCAGTTGGAATCCATGCAAGACCTGCAGGAGCACTTGCAAAAAAAGTAAAAGAATATCAGTCAAAAGTCGTAATTGGTAAGGGTGATAAATCTGCAGAGGCTCAGAAGCTCATGGCAGTAATGTCACTTGGAGTTAAATGCGGAGAGACTGTAACCGTCACAATTGAGGGTGATGACGAAGAAGACGCTGCACCTGCTATTCAGGCCTTTTTCAACGAAAATCTTTAATTATGATACAGTCTGTCACAGATATTAGTCAGCGCAGGACATTTCAGAGAGGGTACGCTTATGGTGGAGATATCAGCAAAGTCGGTATGTGGCGGTATAGCCATTGGCAGAATAAAATATTTTTCTAAAAAGGAAAATGATATAAGAAGAAAGAAGATAACTGATACGAAAGATGAGATAGCAAGGTATCAGAAGGCAAAAGAAGAAGCTGTAAACCAGCTCGGTGCTTTATATGAGAAGGCAGTAGATGAAGTTGGCGAAGACAGTGCTGAAATATTTAATGTACACATCATGATGCTTGATGATGAGGATTATAATGATTCAATCATCAATACTATCACTACTCAGGAAGTGTGTGCGGAGTATGCGGTTGCCACTACAGGAGATAACTTTGCTGATATGTTTGCCAATATGGAGGATGATTACTTCAAGGCAAGAAGTGCAGATGTCAAGGATATCTCTGAGAGAGTAATCAGAATACTTGAGGGAGCTTTGGATAATGCAGCAATAACAGACGAACCGGTTATTCTGCTTGCTGAGGATTTAGCACCATCCGAAACGGTTCAGCTTGATAAGAGCAAACTTCTCTCATTTGTAACAAGGCTCGGATCGTCAAACTCTCATACAGCCATACTTGCAAGAACCATGGCTCTTCCGGCACTTATAGGGGCTGATATTAAGGAAGAGTATGATGGACTAATGGGTATAGTAGATGGTTATGAAGGTAAATGTATAGTCGACCCGTCAGCAGATGTATTAGAAAAATATTTTGATAAAAAGAAAGCCGATGATGAAAAGAAGGCACTTTTACAGGAACTTAAGGGTAAAGATAATATCACTAAATCCGGAAAGAAGATAAATCTTTATGCCAATATAGGTAATCCGGGTGATCTGGCAGCAGTACTTGCTAATGATGCCGGCGGTATAGGTTTATTCAGATCTGAGTTTTTATATCTGGAAAGTGAAGATTATCCGTCAGAGGATGAACAGTTTGCGGCTTATAAAAAAGTTGTTGAAACTATGGGTGGTAAAAAAGTCATTATCAGAACTTTGGATATAGGGGCTGATAAGCAGGTTGATTACTTTAATCTTGATAAGGAAGACAATCCGGCACTTGGTTTCAGGGCAATAAGGATATGCCTCACAAGGCCTGAAATATTCAGAACTCAGTTAAGGGCCCTGTATAGGGCGAGTGCATTTGGCAACCTTGCCATTATGTATCCCATGATTATTTCAGTGGATGAGGTACTTAAGATAAAGGAAATATCTAAATCTGTCAGGGAAGAACTGGCAGCAGAAGGAATAAAGACAGGACATGTTGAAGAAGGTATCATGATAGAAACACCGGCAGCGGCACTTATTTCAGATGAACTGGCCAAACATGTGGATTTCTTCAGTATAGGTACTAATGATCTGACTCAGTATACATTGGCTATAGACCGTCAGAATTCAAAACTTGAACCTTTTTATAATTCCCATCATCCGGCAGTACTTAAGTTTATTAAGATGGTTGCAGACAATGGCCACAAGGAAGGTATCTGGACAGGTATCTGTGGTGAACTTGGAGCAGACACTACTCTTACGGAAAAATTTATAGAGATGGGTATAGATGAATTGTCTGTTTCGCCAAAAAGTGTACTTCCGGTGAGAAGGGCTATCAGAAATGCCTGATATCGTTAATCGAATATATTTTTTTAAAAAAGTCTGATTTAGTCAGGCTTTTTTTATTCTTTAAAGTTCATTTAAGGTTCGCCGTTTATATTCATATCAAGACAGGAGGAAATGAATATGGATTATCAGGCAACATTTAAAAGATATGAACTTAAGTATCTGCTGACAAAGGACCAGGTATCAATGCTAAAAAAAGAGATGGCAGGGAGGCTCGAGATAGACAGATACGGACTGACATCCATCAGAAACATTTATTTTGATACGGATGATTACAGGCTGATCCGCAGTTCCCTTGATAAACCTGTATACAAAGAAAAATTAAGGGTTAGAAGCTACGGAATAATTAAAGGAGATGAAAAAGTCTTTGTGGAACTAAAGAAAAAATATGAAGGAATAGTCTACAAAAGACGAATATCATCACCTGAATCAAATGCAATGATCTGGCTCGCAGGAAACGGAGACAACAAGGAAAGCGGGCAGATTGTAGATGAGATTGATTATTTCAAAAGTTTCTATAAAGGGATAAAGCCGAAAGCCTTTATATCATACGATAGGGAAGCATACTTCCCGACTGACGATACGGACATCAGGATAACCCTTGATACAAATCTGTTAGGACGAAGCACAGATCTGTCATTAAAAAAAGGAATCTATGGGACGAGGATCATCCCGGCTGATATCACAGTAATGGAGATAAAGATCCCTGCATCGATACCTTTATGGCTCGTAAGATTTCTTAATGATAATCGTATATATAAATCATCATTATCAAAATACGGCAAATACTACACAGATGTAATATGCAAAAATAACGGAAAAGGAGAACTTAAATATGCTTAACTTTATAAATTCACTCATGGGAAATACAACAATAACAACATCGGAATTTATATTTCCGATCATCGCTTCGCTGATCATGGGTTTTGCCCTTGCCCTTGTACATATGTATAAAAATAAATACAGCAAAAGTTTTGTTGTCACGATTGCAATATTACCGGCGATAGTATGCGTGATAATCATGGCTGTAAACGGAAATATAGGTGCCGGTATTGCAGTGGCCGGAGCATTCAGTCTCGTCAGATTCAGGTCGGCCCAGGGCAGTGCGAAAGAGATCGGAACTCTATTTGCTGCGATGGCTCTTGGACTCCTTGCAGGTATGGGATATATAATCTATGCATTTGACTTCCTGATAATAATCGGACTGATGATAATCTTTCTCCAGGTATCAGGATTCGGCGCTGATAAAAATGAAGAGCGAAAGAAAAGCTTAAGGATAATGATACCTGAGGAGCTTGATTATACCGAAGTATTCGCGGATATTTTTGATGAGTATCTTTCAGGATACAGTCTGGTATCGTCAAGGACAGCAAACATGGGATCTTTATATAAGCTTGATTATGAAATAATCCTTAAGGATGCAGATAAAGAAAAGGAATTAATGGATAAGATAAGATGCCGAAACGGTAACCTTGAGATAAGCATTTCATCGGTAAAGAGAAACGAATCCATGGAATTGTAATTTAATAATTATGAAAAACGGAGGTAATCCTTATGAAAAATAAATTAATTAAAATGATAATAATATCGATTATGATGGCAGTATTTACTACGGGATGTGGAACAGCAGGAAATACGTTAACGGAGCAGGTGTCAGAAACAAATATGGCACAAAACACAGAAGCGGCAAATAATAATGCTTCTTCAGCGGCCAGTTCGGAAGCAGTACAGACTAACGACGAATCGTCCGTATTACCCGAATATGATGAGGACGAAGCAATCACCATAGACCTGTCTGATTATTCAGATATTGCAGAGATCAGTGAACCCGGTACATATATTATAACGGGAGAATTATCTGACGGAAGCCTGCTCATAAACGGCGGGGAAGATGACGAAATACATCTCATATTAAGAGACGTGACAATCACTTCAGATGACTCTGCTCCCATATACATAAAATCCGCAAGTCAGATATATATAACTGTTGAGGGAGAAAATATCTTTGAAAATACAGGGGTGTTTAATCCGGATGAGGAAGAGGAAATCGACGGGGTCATATATTCAAAGACTGACCTCATGATCGGTGGATCCGGAACCCTTGCTATATCTTCATCAGCAAAAGGTATTGTCTGCAATGACAGCCTCGAGATATCAGGCGGTACATATATGATAACGGCGGCTGATGACGGCATAAATACAAATGATATGCTGACAGTATCGGGAGGTACATTTACCATCGAAGCCGGGGATGACGGACTGCACACAGACGGATATATGAGTATAAACGGTGGAACAATTGATATAACAGCAGCCGAGGGACTGGAAGCAACATATATAATGATAAATAACGGTGATATAAATATAAATGCAACTGATGATGGAATAAATGCAGCCGCCAAAAGTGATGACTACACTCCAACCGTTGAAATAAACGGCGGCAATATAACAATCATCATGGGCCAGGGTGATACGGACGGTATCGACTCAAACGGCAATAT